>JAYZXK010000159.1:0-18567 GCA_036141415.1 Pseudomonadota bacterium | reverse complement strand
ACTCCGAGAAAATAGCCAGCGATAACACGTAAGTATCCGGCTCAATGGGGTTGTCAGCAAAAACTGACTGACCGGCCATGGCAATAATCGGGATCACCGCGGCGGTAATGGCCAGATACAGGGGGAATAACCAACGCGCTGTTTTCAGGTGATTCAGACTCAGGTTATCAACAATCGCCACATGAAACTGACGGGGCAAACAGATTACTGCAGCGGCAGCCATGATCACCTGAGCAAAAAAGGTAAACGAGGTAAACTGAGAGAGAGCCTCTGTGGTCAGAAAATCTTCCAGAATAGGCCGGGTTTCCTGCTCATACCACGCCTGATAGCCGACGATAGCAACAAGAACCAACGCTAACAGTTTTATGGATGACTCAAATGAAATGGCCAGAATCAAGCCACGACGGTACTCGGTAACGTCGGTTTGTTTGGTACCAAAATAAATGGCAAACAGGGCAATAAAGGCTGTAGCCAGAACAATAATAAACTGGCTGTTAGGCTGATTGGTTAACAGTTTAAAGGTCGCACCTATGGCTTTTAACTGCAGGGCGATATAGGGAATGGTGGCCATCAGAGCGATTATGGTAACCAACAGCGCAACCGCCTGGCGTTTGCCGTAGCGTGAAGCAATAAAGTCGGCAATGGTATTTATATGTTGTTTTTTGCTGACCAGCGTCAGTTTGTAGATAAACCGATAACCCAGAATGTACACCAGTACCGGCCCGAGCAGGATAGGGAGGTAAATCCAGGTATCCCGGGTCGCCTGACCCACTGCTCCAAAAAAGGTCCAGGCGGTGCAATAAATAGCCAGTGCCAGCGAGTAGATCACCGGGTGTGAGGTTATCCATCTGGCGGTGGGAGAATTCTTATCTCCCCAGCTGGCGATGTAAAATAATAAAAATAAATAAACGAGTGCGAGCGAAACCCAACCGAACGTCATGCCTTGTCCTAACAGGTTTTTAACAAATCTGATTGCATTATAACCAACCCCCTAAGACCTGACCTACGACCATGGTCTCATTTCTTGAATTGATATGCCCGTCTAGAGTATATCCGAAGCTCCTAATTATGCGGTTTTTAGGCGATTTTGGCGGTTTGGGATTGCCAGGGTAAGCGCTAAAGTCGCCTGAGAAGCTCTCCGTTAGGAAAATGTAAAAATAGAACATCGAATTAACCTGTTGATGAGGACGGAAAGATGGCATTTAAAAGTGATGACGACAAAACGGCGTATTGGAAGGAGAACCTCTCCATCCTCGCCAAATTGTTAGTAGTCTGGTTTGTCGTGTCTTTTGGCTGCGGCATTCTTTTAGTAGACGTGCTAAACGAAATCCAATTCTTTGGCTTTAAGCTGGGATTCTGGTTTGCACAGCAAGGTGCAATATACGTGTTTGTGGTACTCATTTTTGTGTATATGGCCAAAATGAACGCTTTAGACAAAAAATACGGCGTAGACGAGGAGTAATCCAATGGATGTACAATTATTAACCTTTATCATCGTTGGCGCCTCGTTTGCCCTGTATATCGCAATCGCGATCTGGGCCCGCGCTGGTTCAACCAATGACTTCTATGTTGCCGGCGGTGGTGTTCCACCTGTCCTTAACGGTATGGCAACCGCAGCGGACTGGATGTCAGCCGCATCATTTATCTCTATGGCCGGTCTGATTTCCTTTATGGGGTACGACGGCGCTGTTTACCTGATGGGCTGGACCGGTGGTTATGTACTGCTGGCGTTATGTCTGGCGCCCTACTTACGTAAGTTCGGTAAATTCACTGTACCGGATTTCATTGGTGATCGCTACTACTCACAAACCGCACGTACTGTGGCGGTATTCTGTGCCATCTTCGTAAGCTTTACTTACGTTGCCGGTCAGATGCGTGGTGTTGGCGTGGTATTCAGCCGCTTCCTGGAAGTAGATATCGTCACCGGTGTGGTTATCGGTATGGCCATTGTATTCTTCTACACCGTATTAGGCGGTATGAAAGGCATTACCTACACCCAGGTTGCCCAGTACTGCGTACTGATTTTTGCTTACCTGGTACCTTGTGTATTTATTTCTGTAATGGTGACTGGTCACATTCTGCCACAAACTGCCTTCGGTGCGACGCTGGCTGACGGGTCCGGGATGTACATGCTGGAAAAACTCGATCAGATATCGGTTGCGCTTGGATTTGCTGAATATACCACCGGTACGAAGAGCACGATTGACGTATTCTTTATCACCTTCGCTTTGATGGTAGGTACTGCGGGTCTGCCTCACGTAATCGTACGTTTCTTCACTGTACCTAAAGTACGTGATGCGCGTAAGAGTGCGGGTTGGGCGCTGGTCTTTATCGCTATCCTGTATACCACTGCACCGGCACTGGCTTCATTCGGCCGCGTAAACATGATTGAAACCATCAATGGTCCGGACCTGGCGGGTACGCCTTATGCCGAAGCGCCTACCTGGATTAAAAACTGGGAAAAAACCGGCCTTATCGAATTTAACGATAAGAATGGTGATGGCAACATGTACTATGCAGCGGGTAGCATTACCGACCCTAACAGCGCAAACGAAGTAAAAGTTGACCGTGACATCATGGTACTGGCTAACCCTGAAATCGCCAATCTGCCGGCCTGGGTTATCGCACTGGTGGCAGCTGGTGGTGTAGCCGCGGCACTGTCTACTTCAGCGGGTCTGCTGCTGGTAATCTCTACCTCGGTATCGCATGACTTACTGAAACGTAACTTTGCGCCAAACATCTCCGATAAAGCTGAGCTGGGCTACGCCCGACTGGCAGCCGGTGTGGCGATTGTTATTGCCGGTTACTTTGGTATTAACCCGCCAGGATTCGTCGCGCAGGTGGTCGCCTTCGCGTTCGGTCTCGCGGCCTCGAGTTTCTTCCCGGCCATCATTATGGGTATCTTTAGCAAGCGTATGAATGATAAAGGTGCTGTGGCAGGTATGATCTCGGGTATCGCGTTTACCGCCGCCTACATCATCTACTTCAAGTTTGTTAACCCGGCAGCTAACGTGCCTGCCAACTGGTGGTTCGGCATCTCGCCTGAGGGTATTGGTACCCTGGGTATGCTGGTGAACTTCGCTGTGGCTTACGGAGTGTTCAAGATGACTGACGAAGCACCTCAGGAAATCCAGGATATGGTTGAAAGTATCCGCTTCCCGAAAGGTGCGGGTGAAGCCTCGGCTCACTAATAACAATAACAGTAAGAACGCTAAAGGCTCACCTGATGGTGGGCCTTCTTTATTTATCCCTGAGTGGCTTTTCAATCAGGCAATTCAGGCATAAACAGGGTTGATCTGGCACAGTCTATCACTGGCTAAAACCCGCTATGCTGTAACTACTATAAGGTATAAAAACGCGACCGGGGACAGCCTATGAGTACCACGCCACAGCAAGTTATCGATTTTCTGAAAACCTCAGCACCCTTTGACCAACTGAAAAATGAACTGCGCGAAGAGCTGGCCCAGAAAGCGCGGCTTATCTACCTGGCTAAGGAAAACCAGGATACATTACTTAAAGAAAATGCCGGCCGTCTGTTTCTTATTCAAAGCGGCCAGTTCTCGGTGAAAGACAGTGACGGACCCCAGCGCCACTTAAGTGAAGGTGACTACTTTGGTTTTCACGCCCTGATTGATGGTGTGACCTATCCGCTGGAACTAGAGGTAGACTCGCCGGGGCTGGTGTATTCGTTTAGCGAAGCTGCGTTTAAAAAAGCTCTGGAGATGCCGGAAATCGCCAACTTCTTTCAGGGCACCAAAAGTGATGCCCTGCAAAATCAGGCGGTGCAGGAATCAAACTCCATGTGGCTGTATAAAGCCCTGTCTGAAGTGATTGAACGTGCACCGGTAAAGGTAGACATAGGCCTGTCTGTGCAACAGGCTGCCGAGGTGATGTCAGAGAGTAATGTGTCATCGCTGCTGATTACTGAGAATGACAAACTTGCTGGCATCGTGACCGATCGTGATTTACGTAACAGGGTAGTGGCCACCGGCCTGGATGTTGGCCTGCCGGTCAAATCCATCATGACAGAAAAACCGGCCATGATTATACAGAATCGCACGATGTTTGATGCCATGGCGCTGATGACGGAGCGTAATATCCATCACTTGCCGGTAATCGACCGAACAACGCGAGAGCCGGTGGGGATGGTTACCGCATCCGACGTAATACGTCATCAAAAGGGTAATGTGTTGTTTGTTATTGGCGAGCTGTCCAAAGCTGAAAACCTTTACGAACTTACCCGCCTGTCATGGCAAATGCCCCATTATTTTGCCACCCATGCCAAGCGGCCCGGCGACTTTGATATTGCCGGTAAAGTACTGGCACAGGCCACCGATATCATGACCCGTAAGCTGATTAGTTATTATCAGCAGCAGCACGGCCCGGCGCCGCTTGATTATGCGTGGATAGTTTATGGCTCCCAGGCCCGGGAAGATCAGACCATGGGCTCCGATCAGGATAACGGCTTATTACTGGAGCGCGAGCCTGCTCAGGAGGAAGCTGAGTATTTTGCCGGTATGGCAGAATATGTATGTAACGGGCTTGGCAAGTGCGGTATAAAGCTTTGTCCGGGCAATATTATGGCCAGTAACCCGGCTCTCAGGCTATCGCTGGAAGCTGCGGTAGATGAAGCGAAAGGCTGGGTAGCTCAGCCTACCAATAAAGCCATTATGTATTTTAATATTTTTCTGGATGCCCGGGCGGCAGCCGGTGATGTGGATCTATTCAGAAAAATGCAGATGGCCCGGGTGCCGTTATTAAAACAGCCGATGTTTTTGGCTGCGCTGGCCCGCCAGGCCAATGATGCCTCGGTACCCCTGTCGATGTTTAAGAAATTCACCTATGAAAAGGGCCACACCGTTAAAGGTGCCATTGACCTGAAAGTGCGGGCAATAGCCATTATTAATAACCTGGTGCGGCTTTATGCGTTGGCAAACGGCCTGACCATGCCATCCACCCTGGGGCGGCTTGCCGCACTGCCTGCCGGCGCCGGACTATCAAGCCGCGATGCTGATAACCTGCGGGATATCTGGCTGTTCTTAAACCGCTTGCGCTGGCGTCATCAGCTACACAATAAAGTGACCAATAATCTGGTGTCGGTGAGCGATTTGTCATCGATTGAAAAGCACCAGCTGAAGGCGGCCTTTCAGGCCATAGAGCGAGCTCAACAGGCTGCTGTAATGAAGTTCTCCGGCGGAATGTCCTGACATGCCCGCCCAGCAACAACCTTCTATCTGGCGGCGCATACAGCAGTGGCTGAGCGGTGGCTCAGCGCTACCAGAAAGTCGTAAACACCAGATGCTCAGGGAAGTCCCGCTGTTGGCGGTAGATTTGGAACTGACCTCGCTGGACCCACAGAAAGCTAAGATCACATCGATTGGCTGGACCGAAGGGAAGGCCGGCAGCATAGATTTGAGCAATTGCTATTATGCGGTGGTTAGGGCTTCCGGCGATCTGGAGCAAAGCCCGGTTATCCATGGCCTGACAGCCGATGAAATTGCTCAGGGAGCCCATATTAAAGAAGCGCTTGAGCAACTGGTTCCGTATGCGCAAACGCATGTATGGGTATTTCATAACGCCGGACTGGACTTAGCCGTGCTGGATAAAGTGCTGGCCGCTAATAATATGTATCTGCCAGAGGTGGTTACTCTTGATACGCTCAAGCTGGCGGTGTATCAGTTGCAAAAGCAGCATGAGGTGCTGCCACCTAACAGCGCCACCCTGACTGTTTGTCGGCAGCGATTAAATTTACCGCTGGCACCGGCCCACAATGCCCTTGATGATGCGATGGCAACTTTGCAGCTCTGGTTTGCACAATACTACAGCATGGACCCCGGCGGAAAAATGAGTTTGCAGGACATTGCCCACACTCAGGCGGTCGGATGCAAAAATTTAGGAAAAAGTTCGAATAAGTGATTGACAAGATTAGCCCAAGAGCGTATCTTTCCGCCCGCGTTGAGCAACGAGCTAAACGCAAAGGCCCAGGTGGTGAAATTGGTAGACACGCTAGCTTCAGGTGCTAGTGACCTCACGGTCGTGGCGGTTCAAGTCCGCCCCTGGGCACCATTCCTCGAAAGACGTTTTAAATTTCCTATTTCTAAATAAATTCAAGCTTTTATTGAATCGGCGGACTAATCCAGCCGAAAATCACAGATTTTCGTCGTTCAGTCGCGTGCGAAGCAGTGCTTCGCGTAAGACACGCGCCTTCACCCATCCCTGGGCACCATTCCTCGAAAGACTCTCAAAAATCAAACTCCCGATATATAAATCTTACAGGACAAAACCTGTTAAAGACTGTTTAATTAATAAAGCTCCCGCTAACAGTTCATATGTGCGTTACATCCCTGTAGCATCGCCCAGCCACGCCATCCGGGCGTGTCGTTCTTCGTGCTGCGTTATGCCACTGGCATAACGGTCACTCATTACCCAGCCGAAAATCACAGATTTTCGTCGTTCATCCGAACGCGAAGCAGTGCTTCGCATAAAACGTACGGCTTCACCCACCCCTGGGCACCATTCCTCGAAAGACGTTTCAGTCCTCATTATTTCTAAATAATTTCAAAGTTTTATCAAGTCGGCGAATTTGCTCGGCCGAAAATCATGGATTCTGGTCATTCATCTGCACGCGAAGCAATGCGCAATCAAACGCGATTTCAATATATTTTAATCCGCGTAACGTACGCCCTGGCAAAATAGCTGCTAATATAGCGCCTCGTTGTCCGGCGACATTTATTTTTGCGCCCACTGCCGTTCTTATTGTTCATTATTCAGGATCACCATGGCACTTAAAGCAACCATATTTAAAGCAGACCTGTCGATCACCGATATGGACCGCAACTATTACAACGACCACAACCTCACCGTTGCCCGGCATCCGTCTGAAAATGATGCGCGTATGATGCTGCGAATTATCGCGTTCATTGTAAATGCTCATGAACGACTGCAGTTCACTAAGGGGTTATCCGATGATGACGAGCCGGACCTGTGGCAAAAGAACTTCAGTGATGAGATTGAGTTGTGGATTGAATTAGGCCAACCCTCAGAACAACGTATTAAGAAAGGCTGTAATCAAAGTCAGCAGATGATGATTTATTCCTACGCGGATAACAGCTTTGATGCCTGGTGGAAAAAGGAACAAAATAAGCTGCACACCCGTAAAAACCTGTCGGTGTTTACGGTGCCCGAAGCGCTGGCTTCCACGCTGGAAAACGTTGTGCAACGCTCTATGCAAATTCAGGTGACCGTGCAGGACGGTCAGATGTGGCTGACTATCGAAGGGCCGGACGTTACAGAAAGTGTTGAAGTGGCCATTGAACAGCACATGTAAAAGGCGGTAAGCAACGGGCGTCTGGGACGTCCGTCACGCATTACTGTGCAGCAGGAAAACTGCTAGTTAAACAGATCTTTAAGTTTGTCTTTGCCTTTTTCCAGTAACTTGTCTTTTTCTTCCTCAAGCTTTTCTTTGGCTTTATCGGCTACCACTTTCTTCGCTTCGGCTTTCGCCTGTTTAATGGCGTTATCCAGCATTTGCCGCACAATAGCGGCACCCACCTGGTCGGCTGGCAAACCGTCTGGTTTACCTATTGAACCAGCGTTAAAGGTGGGCAAGGTCACTTCATAAGCTTTTTTATCAAGCTCAAATTCCCCGGTGTCGAGGTTTTCAAAATTCAGCACCAATTTAGCGTTGCTAACGGTGACCTGGTCGACAATCAGTTTCGGACTGGGTGATGCAGGATCGGCTGGTTGCTCGTTGCCGCCTTCCGGCAGGTTAGCGGTCAGGTTGTTCTTAAGCACTATCAGGTTGCCCTGGCCGCTGCTATCCAGTTCATACAGGATTTCCGGGCCGTCGACGGTGACTTCCTGAATACGGTAAGGTTCTTCAGTTGAACCGCCTAAGTCCAGGGTGACGCCGGTAAGACTGAGAGCGTCTTCGTCGCTAAAACCATCCGGGTTTTCTACGTCGATATCGGTTATGGTCAACCGGCCTTCACTGAAAGACAAGTCTACCGAAGCCACGCTCACCGGGGTGGCTAAAAACTTAGTCCCCTGGGTTTCTATTTGCGAGCGGATAAATTCATTGGCACCACTGGCGAGATACACCACACCACCCACAACGGCGGCAATCACTACCAATAAAACGATAAGAACTTTTTTCATTACGCTTCCCTTTATTTAATGAGTTATACGCATCCTACTACAAAATACGTAACGGCAAACAATGCTCGCGATGAAATCCTTGCACTGCTGTTTAATAGCTACGGTGAACCGCTTAAAAAGTATTATTTCGCAATGTTTCAATAACCGCTAAGGCGCAAATCACCCGTTTAGGATTCTGAGCTGTTAAATAAACCAGAGCTAAAGCTCAGGCCGCCCACTCCGAGTACAAAGCCGAAATCATACCAACCGCCATTGTTATAAATGGCATAGATTGCTACATCATCGAAAATCAATGAAGCGAGCCAGGAAAAGATAATGATTAGCCCGTGCCACAAGCCGTGAAAAAAGCCCACTTTATCGGCCTGTTGCGCCTGCTCAAAGGTCATTTGATCGGCACAACCAGCAAGCAACAGGACAGCCACGGCCAGCACGATAAATTTGCTTTTAGCCATAAGTATCTCCTTATACGGTAACCTGTTGGCAGATTAGCAGAGACACAGTCGATTGTGCATTACTAAACCGTTACAGATTGTGAGTGTTCTGCCCGATGTGCTCAGTTCTTTAAGTTGAACATGCGCCTGCAGGGAGAAGTAGTGCCAGCGGCAGAAGCCGCTGGCAGATGGGCTTACAGGCTGTTCATGCTCTGGACAGAAACCGGACCAAGGCCAGCGGCTTCCACTTCAGCTTTAATTTTCTCGGCATCACCAATGATAAGCCAGGTCAGCTTATCCGGGTGGATGACCTGTGCTGCCGCTTCATTAAGGTCGTCCAGGGTGAGGCCGTTGTATTTTTCTACCAGGGTTTCCGGGTAGTTATACTGGCGGTTAAAACGGCTACTTGAAAGCAGGCTGCGCAGTACG
This sequence comes from Pseudomonadota bacterium, assembly GCA_036141415.1. GTDB lineage: Bacteria > Pseudomonadota > Gammaproteobacteria > Enterobacterales > Alteromonadaceae > Alteromonas. The sequence goes on along the minus strand of JAYZXK010000159.1, from coordinate 9,550 downwards.
GAACCGGCAGTTTCAAACTGCCCCGGCAGCGAGCGTACTTCATCCAGACGCGCACGTTCCAGCTCCATAGCCAACGGCGGCTTATCGCCTAAGTAACCATTCAGCTCTTTCTTAAGCTCCAGTAAAGACGGGCCGGTCTGGTCGGTCTGAACCGGTGCATATACCATAAACGGACGCTGACCACGGGCATCCTGCAGGAAGGTATAAGCGCCGTAGGACCAGCCTTTATCTTCACGCAGGTTCATATTAACCCGGGCAGTAAACGCACCGCCTAAGGTCAGGTTCATTGCCTCAATGGCAATGTTGTTGTCGATACCTGTGGGCGGTGCTAAATGGGCAGCCAGAATCAGCGACTGCTGCGATCCCGGACGGTCGATAATAATCGCCTGACCCTGCTCTGGTAGTTCGGCCTGAGCGATTTGCTTGCTGCCTTTGCTACCCGACGCTTTCCACTTACCAAACTCTTTCTCAAGCGCTGGTTTAATCTCGTTTAAGGTGGTGTCACCAACCACGAAGATCGTGGCATTATCCGGGCGTAACCAGGTGTTTTTAAAGGTCACCAGATCGCTGCGAGTCACTGCCTGTACATCTTCAGCCGTACCGGTGCCAGTAAACGGAATACCGTAGGCATGGTCGTCACCATAAATAAGCGGTGGCAGCAGGGTCAGGGCAATACTTACCGGACGGGTCTTTTGCTGAGCAATATTACTTAATATAAGCGCACGCTGGCGCTCAATCTCTTCCTTGTCAAAGGAGGGATCTTTAAGGATATCACCCAGTAAGGCCAGTGATGGCTTCATGTTTTCCTTCAGCATCGACATACTGACGGTAGTAGTGTCGAGATTAGAGCCACTGTTTAAGTTAGTGCCCAGTTGCTCCAGCTCGGCTGCCAGCTCCAGTGCGTCGTAGTCACCGGCACCTTCATCCAGCATGCGGGTGGTAAAGCTGGCAAGGCCCAGTTTGCCGCCTGCATCTGCTGCATAACCGGCATCAAACTGCACTGCTACATTCACTAGCGGCACCGTAGATCGCTGTGCGAAAACCACTTTAATACCATTCGATAACTCGGTTTCAGTGACTTGTGGGAAGCTTAGCTGGGTTTCTGCATCAATCGATGGCAGGCCCGTGCTGCGGTCAACGCCTTCTGCTTTGGCCGAATGCTCTTCAAACGGCACAAAAGTAATCTGATGCCAGCCATCTCCCAGCCATTGCTGGGCAGCCGCCTTAACTTTTTTAGGTGTGGAATCAGCCAGTTCTTCCAATTCGGTTTTGAAGTAATTGGGATCGCCAGCAATGTATTCACCGGTCGCCAGGGTGTCGGCCTTACCGCCAAAGCCGCCAACTTCCTCAAGGCCACGAATAATCGAGGCGCGACGCTTGGTGGATACCAGTTCTACCTCATCACGGCTGGGGCCTTTACGTAAGAATTCGGCAATAATTTTATCCATTTCGCGTTCAACTTTAGCCGGCTCCTCACCGGCTTTTACGTCTACGCTGACACCAAAAATGGAAGCCATCTGCAGTTCATAATTAAATACAGAGGCATTGGTAGCGATTTGCTGATCGTAAACCAGCTCTTTATACATCCGTGAATTCTTGCCGTCGCCTAATACACTTGCGGCAATGAACAGGTCTGTGGCGGTTGGGCTGGTATTCTCAGGCGATACCCACAAACGATAGATGCGGGTTTGTGGTACTTTATCCTGTACCACCTGGCGGGTGTTTGCCTTACGCTCTGGTACCCAGGATTGCCACTTAGCCAGGGCAGGGCCCGGCTCAATATCGCCAAAGTATTTGTCGACCAGAGGTTTGGCTTCAGCAGCGTTAATATCACCGCTGAGCACTAAAATGGCATTGTTTGGCCCGTAATACTGATTGAACCAGGCTTTTACATCGTCCAGCGAGGCCGAGTTGAGATCTTCCATCGAGCCAATAACGGTATGATTGTACGGGTGGCCGCTGGGAAACAGAGCTTCAACCACATGATTAAACAAGGTGCCGTAGGGCTGATCCTCGCCCTGGCGTTTTTCGTTTTGGACAACGCCCCGTTGCTCGTCGAGCTTGTCCTGGGTTACCGCTCCGAGTAAATGCCCCATGCGATCAGATTCCATCCATAAAATCCGCTCCAGGGCTGGCGTGGGAACGGTCTGGAAATAATTGGTGCGGTCAAAGTTTGTGGTCCCGTTGAGGCCGGTTGCCCCGGCTTCCTGTAACGGCCCGAACCATTCGTCGTCATAATTTTCAGAGCCGTTGAACATCAGATGTTCAAATAGGTGAGCAAAACCTGATTTTCCTTCCGGTTCATCCTTAGAGCCCACTTTGTACCATACCGCTACCGCTACTACCGGCGCTTTGCGGTCTTCATGGACAATAACGGTAAGGCCGTTATCGGTGGTAAATTTCTCGTAGTCGATGTTAATGTCGTCTTTGGCAAGCGCAGCGGTTATACATAAACCGCTGAGTGCCAGCACACCAACGCCTAATTTCAGGCCTTTGGTGAGGTGCTTGATTACTGTCATGAATGTCATCCTTAATCTTTTTATTAGCGTTGAATTTCGCCCGGATTGGTATTATGCCAATGCTAAACATAAAACATTCCGCCAGTAATTAAAGTACTGGCGGAAGCAAAACTGTAAATGTTTGTTAACGGGTCAGATTTGGCCTGATTTAATCAGGAACATGGACCTCAGGCACCTCGGTAAATGGCTGTATGCCAAACGAAGGGTAAACCTCGGTGGGAAAGTAAATGCGTCCCTGAGTGGCAACCATGGCGATGGTTTTAATGGCTTTCAGGTCCTCGGTTGGGTCTCCGGGCACCAGGAAAAAATCGGCCTGTTTACCCACTTCAATAGAGCCGCGCTCTGTATGCCCAAGGTACTGCGCCATATCGTAGGAGCCACGCCGCAGCGCTTCTGCTGCCGTCATACCAATTTTTTCAAATAGTTCCAGTTCACGATGCAGGTAAAATGCGCCGCCCATATCGGTGCCGGGCACCAACAGAATGCCACGCTCGTGCATTAGTGCCAGGGTGTCGAGAATTTTCTGGTAGGCGGCGAGGTAAGCTTCATCCTCGGCTTCATCAGCCACATTAAGCATGGCGGATTTGGCTGAACGCTGCACGCTAATAGGCATGTGGTCGATATAGTCGCGCACCGCAAAGTTGGTAATACCGTTACGGCCAGTCATAGCGTATTCGTGGATCACGGCGGTGGGGTCGTGGGCGATGTTGTTATCGGCCATCAGCTTTAATGTGTGCTGCACTTTATCGCTGGTGAGGTCTAAATCAACAAAGCGCTTCATGCCGGTAATTCTGAAAAGGGTGCGGGTGTCTTCTTCCGGCCCCAGCACCCAACCGAGCATAATTTGATTGATATGTGTCAGTTCATCATAACCCGCCTCAATCATCTGATCGGCGCGGTAAAACGCCGGCACATGGCCTGCTACCCGCATACCCAGCCGGTGGGCTTCAGCGGCCATATCTTCCACCCAGTCACCGTTCATTGAGTTGTAGATCTTAATTTGCCAGTACCCTTTTTCGGCGTAATTTCTCACCAGTTCAAGCGCTTTTTCTTTACTGTCTGCCAGCTCTCCGGTTGCTGCGCTGAATTCACTTACGCCTTCAATAAAACCACTTTTGGTAATGGTAGGGCCAATCAACACGCCGCGGTCAATCTTATCTATCAGGTCCGACAGCACGTCGTCTTCGTTACCCATATCGCGAATACCAGTAACGCCGGCCATGACATTCATGATCGCCTGATTATCGCCCACGTGGCCGTGCATATCGTAAAGGCCTGCTACCAGTGTGCCGCCTTCGCCCTCGATAAATACTTCATCTGTGCCAGGGGCTGAACGAACGTCTTCGATAGCGGTAATGATATCGCCGGTCATGACCACCGATACCGGATCGGTCAGACTAAGTGACTTCGGCTCAAATATGCGCACATTGTTAATTCGCACCGGTTGTTCATATTTATGGGTGACGTTACTGGCGATGTCTTCGTAACGCTGGGTATTGAGAGTGGCCGTAAGTTCGCGCAGGCGGCTGTCTTCACCTTCATACCCTGCTTTTAATAGTGCAAAACGTGGCGATACGGTGCCTACGTACTGCCGTTGTTCATCAAGTAAAATATAACTCGGGTTAAGGTTAATACCACCAACGGCATACAGGGTAACGGCAAGTTCGCCGTCTTTACCCTGTAAGGTAAGGGACTCTTTCGGCGTAACTGTTACCTGGCCAGCCGGTAAGGCGGGGTAGGGCTCACCACCGGCGTCAAGAACCGTTTTTGCATAGGTGTACAGTGCATAAGGACTGGGGTTCTGGGCAATATAAATGGGTTTGTTGCTGGCATCGGCTTCACCACTGCCTGCAGCAGAAGTCCAGCTGGCCTGGCCGTCTTTTACCTCGTAGGTTTCATCAACCTGATTACCAAAGGTTGTCTTACCGGTGATTTTCCAGCTGATAGGCAGGCCTGCTTCAGAAAGTAGCAGAGTTTCTTCGCTGCTGGCGCCACGGCCGTTATTGCTAAACCCATAGCTGATATCGATCAGCGTGCCGGACTGGCTGATGGTCATATCGCCCACATCGGTACCGCCAAACAATACATTGTAACTGGCGGTTTCAAGCGCTGGCTGCTGGCTCTGTGAAGCCGTTGTGCCTGAGCTAACAGGGGCCTCACCGCTACAGGCGGCTAAACCTGTAAGTGTTAGTAACACAATCAGTTTTCGCATGTTTCATCCTTATTGTTGTTATCATTCTCAGTATGTCACAAAGCGGCCACTAACCTAATACTTAAAATTAGCCATGGTTCGCTCAAGCAGCGCATTGTTGCTTTGTAAATCGGTTGTCAGTGCTTTCAGTTCATCGGCAATCGACACCTGATGGGTGGCGGCGTCCTGTACCGCAACCACATCCTTGGCAATTTGGTCTGACGTGACTGACTGCTGCTCGGCCGCCGCCGACATCGCATTCGCCTGAATCTCTACGTTGCCAGCGCTATCGCGCACGGTGCTAGCGGTGCGTTCACCTTTCTCAGTCAGGTTTAGTGAAGTGCGGGCGGCTTCTGCGCTCTGGCTTACGCCGTTAATGACTGTGTTGCTTACTTGCGCCAGCGTATCGAGTAACGATGATATTTTGTCAGATGATCCACGACTGGCCGTAGCCAGTTGTCTCACTTCGTCGGCCACCACAGCAAAGCCTCTGCCATGCTCACCGGCACGGGCTGCCTCAATGGCAGCGTTAAGCGCCAGCAGGTTGGTTTGATCAGAGAGAGTGTTGATGGTGTCGAGAATGCCGCTGATTTCGCTTAAGTGTTCGCCCATGGTTTTAGCGCTGTTTTCCACATCCTGCATTTGTACTGTCAGGTTGTGAATCGAAGTTTTAATGGTGTTGTTGGCCTGAGTCGCCTCGTCAGCCAGCTTATCCAGTGCCTGACTCGATTCCAGTGTTTTGAAAGCTGACTGAGCAATCTCTTTGCTGGTTTGGGTCATCTGCTCAATGGCGGTCGCTATGCTCATGGCGCGCTGCTGAGTTTGCTCTGATTCGCTGTGAATAGTCTCGGCCGATTCGGCTACGCTATCGCCCAACCGGGTACTCGTACTTACCGATTTAGCCAATCCCGTTATCAAGTCGCGGATCGCCAGCAAGGTTTGATTAACCGCTCTGGAGATAATGCCAAGTTCATTGTCGCTGTTAAGCGTAACATTTATGGTGAGGTCGCCACTGCGGGAAATATCGTTGAGCCTGAGCGTCAGAGCAGACAACTGGGAGTTGAGGGTTTTAACCAGACTGACCACCAACAGGATCACCACGGCAAATACCCCTCCGGTTACAGATACCAGTACGATCAGGCTGGTGAGCTCTGCCTGGTATTCAGCCTCTGCAGTGGCTTTCACCGCTAACCAGGTGTCATCCAGCAACCCTTTTACCAATCCAATCTGGGCTGTGGCCTGACCAAACCAGTCGGTAGCGGCCGGGAGTTGTGAAAAATCCACTGATTCTGCGATTAAAGCGCGGTAAACCTTATCCATAAACGCTTTTTGAGAGGAGCCTGAAACGGCGTTGAAGTCAGCCAGCTCCTGGCCGTTTAAGGCATTTTTTTGCACCGTAATAAGGTAGTCAATGCTGTCGTGATATTCCGCCAGGTCATCGGCCAGTTGTGGCGTGATGACCTGGCTGGCCAGTACGCCATTAATTTTGCCGCGCAATTGTCCCAGGCGTTCCTTAAGCCATGCGTAAGTCAGGGCGTGAGCAATGGTATTACTCACATCGCTGTTAGCAATGTTGAGTACCAGCGTGTTGGCGGTGTCAAGCGCCATACGGTTCACCTTGCTGTAGTACCCGAAAGCCTCGCGACCTTCACGCCTGTCAACTTGTTGCTGGATGGCTTCCTTGTTGTCCAGCATAGCAAACAGGTTGCTTAATTGGTGCCGGATATTGAGTGAGTCAGGCCAGTCCTGATTTGCAAGTTGACGTAGCGCATCCACCGAAGCTTTGGCTTTTTGCCGTTGGTCGAGGACTTTTGCCCGCGCCTGCTCGCTACCTGAGCCTAGAAAACCCGCGGTTAGTCCGCGTTCAACTGCGTGATTATGGGCAATTTTCTCAACCGTATCGACCAGTTCTACTATCCTGGTTTCCAGTTCAGCCTGGTGTAACTGGGTCAGACTTTTGTTAACCGCAATGCCGGTCATCACCAGCATTAAACCACCAATCAGGCCAATACACAGTAACGTCAGGTTAACTATCGATAAACGTACCAATCCTTTCATAGCTTGCTCGTGAGAATTTACTCTGGACTACACAACGCAGAAGTATCTTGGTTAAAATGGCTTATAAAACCGGTGTTTGAGGGGAGTATTCGGAACGATTTCCCTTCGTATGGAGTAAAGTATAGTTAGAGTTTAAGGATTCGCTAGATTTTGCTGAGGTCACTGGGAAAACGGGCCCACGGGCCCGTAAAGGATTAACTTTTAAGGATTAAACAGCTTGCTGCCCGTAAAGGTGAATACCGGTCAGTGCGGCGATGTCATCTACATACTGCTTTACCGGTTGTGGCCATTCAAGGCCTTTTACCATGGTCAGGTTACGCAGGAACGGGAAGATGAGTACATCATCCATACCCAGGCTGGCAGAGGCCTTAAGCGGCGGCAGTTTGCTGAGCATGTCATTTACCCGGGCAATGTAGTTTGCTGACTGCGACATGGCTTCGGCAAAGGTCATGGCTATCACTTTTTCTTTTTTCGCCTGAAAATAGTCACGGGCCGAAGCGGTTGCAAACTCCGGTTGGTCGATAAGGATATTGCGCGGGAACAACAAACTGTTCATATCGCTGCGGTATTCGTCTAGCAGAGCGGTAACTTTTTCAGCTTGCAGTGCAGGCTGCAACTGTTTATCTGCCGGAGCCAGAGACAAGATTTTAGCAACGATATCCAGACTTTCGCCCATTGCGTTGCCATCGTCGAGTTGTAATATCGGCACCATTTTTTTGCCAATCAGCTGATGACAGGTTTCATCGTCGTCGTTAAGCAGCAGTACCTTCTTGTGAGGAACACCGGTATAGTTGGCTACCATATCGGCGCGTACGCAAAACGGGCAGTGTAAATATTGATACAGGGTGAACATTAAGACACTCCTTTTGGCTGAATCTGTTGATAAACTATAACGTATTCACCTTACACATTTCATTTTTCAAAGATAAAAAGTTATTCATGTCATGACCTTAACGCCTGATACCCTTATGGCCTTTGTGGTAGCAACGCTGATCATCAGTTTGTCGCCCGGCCCCTCCAATCTGTACATTATGGCTTGCACGCTGGGTTCAGGCCGGACCGGCGGCACCGCTGCAGCACTGGGCATGGCTGTAGGGTCTTCCAGTTATGCCATTGCTACGGCTTTTGGATTGGCGGCCGTTATAGCGTATGTCCCTGTGGTATTTACGGTGATAAAGGTGCTGGGCGCGCTGTATCTGATATATCTGGGTGTTACCGCGTTACGTTTTGCGGCGGCGCCGCATCTGCGTAAGCCGGTGCAGGCATCGACCCGGCGGATTGTTTCCAGAAGCCTGCTGGTAGAACTGAGTAACCCTAAAACCGCGCTGTTTTTTATTGCCTTTCTGCCGCAGTTTACCCATGCAACGGGCGATGTGTTGATCACCGATTTGCTTGTCCTGGGGCTATTATTCAGTGCCATCGCGTTATGTTGTGACTTGCTGGTGGTGCAGCTGTCTCATCAGCTGGGGCGCTGGATGGCAAAGAATCCGCGTATCGCGGTGCGTCAGGAACAACTGGTCGGGCTGATTTTTCTTGGTTTAGGCGCTACCCTGCTGCTGGACTTTGGCCAGACAGCAACGGTTTAGTCAATCGGCCATCATTAACTGCCCTCTACCTCATCGAACAGCGCCGCAATTTGCTTGGTTACCTTATGGCTGGGCATTAAAAATGGTAGCGGTGTGCGATGGGAGTGGGATTCTTTCACTTTCACTGAACTGCTCAGACGGGTTTCAAATAAGGGCAGGCCTTTTTCCTGTAACTCACCAATCAGCGCCGCTGGCAGCTTGGCCTGGGCGTTATACTGGTTGATCACCACGCCGGATAATGCCAGTGACTGGTTGTGGTCTTCTTTAATTTCCATGACATTTTCCAGCAAACGCTCAATGGCCTGAGCGGAGAAATGATCGCAATCAAACGGCACCAGAAACTCGTCGGCAGCAATCAGGGCCGCTTTGGAGTAAAAATTAAAATTGGGCGGGGTATCAATATAAATGCGTTCAAATTCTTCGCTTAGCGCTTCGAGGGTCTCGCGCAATTTGAACATCTTGTAGCGTGATTCGAGTTCCCGCTCGATAGTGGCGAGAGTAGGGTCTGCTGGCAAGACATACAGATTTTCGAAAGCCGTTGCCTGCACAAATGCCGTGGGCGGCTGAGGCTTGGAAAACCAGCCAACAATTTGCTTAAACATGTCGGCCACGGTGAGGGTATCTTCGCTAATATCGATGCCCGCATAGTGGGTGCTGTTACCCTGAGCATCTAAGTCGACCAACAGGGTTTTATATCCTCTTAAGGCACTTTCTGCGGCGAGATTGGTGCTGATGGTTGATTTACCAACGCCGCCCTTTTGATTGAATACCACCCGTTTCATGTGACTCCCTTTAATTCCTCGTCGGTCGATGAGATGAGGACTTGCTGTATAAATAATCGACGCTTTCAGCATAAGTTATCCCTGCCGAAAAGTAACGGATTAAAGTGTTTAAAAAATGTTAAAAATATGTAATTTGGGCTAAACTTAAAGTACCCATTTTAATGGAGCGGCCTGCCTATGAAAGTTTATGCATTGGTTGTCGTACTCAGCAGCTTCATCTTGCTTGGCGGCTGCGCCAGTACCGAGCCTGACACTGGCAACTATTTACACCCGGTTTATACCGACGCATTTCCCGCTGCCAGGTCAGTAAACATTGAGTCGCCAGCCCAAATCCTCACGCTGCCTGAAGAGGCCAAACGGTTTTTAACCAAAATTAGGGTGACGGCGAATCTAAAGCAATCCACCCCGCTAGAA
>JAYZXK010000158.1:0-7496 GCA_036141415.1 Pseudomonadota bacterium | reverse complement strand
TGTAAACTATATTTTACAAGATATCACAATATCATTACTTTTAAAGTCTAATACGCGAAACCTGCGCTAATTGTTCATTTACTCAACAAATAGCGCAGCATATAGCTCAGGCAGACACCAAAGTGATGTTATCCCGCCTTTTGTTTTGGAGTGAAAAGTGGCTCAAACAAGCCCAGTTGGCGGGCCTTATCAACCAGCGGCATAATGTCCATTCTGGAGATTTCCATTAACTGGCTAAAGTTTTCAAGCACGTAGTAAAGCGGTTGTAAAATATCGATACGGTAAGGGGTTCGCAGTGCATCCAGCACTTGTAGCGGGTGCCGGACTGCCACATCACTCTCCAGTGCATAGCAGGTTTCTTTCGGTGAGCTGAGTATACCGCCACCGACAATTCGTAGCTCCCCTTCCTCTTTGACCAGACCAAACTCCACAGTAAACCAGTATAAGCGCGCCAAAAACACCCTTTCCTCTTTACTGGCATTCAACCCCAGTTTGCCATAGGTCTCAGTAAAGGCTGCAAAGGCTGGATTGGTAAGCAACGGGCAATGGCCCATTACCTCGTGGAAAATATCCGGCTCCTGAAGATAATGAAACTCTTCCCGGCTGCGAATAAAGGTTGCCACCGGAAAGCGCTTACTGGCCAACAGTTCAAAAAATTCGCCAAAACTGATTAAGGCCGGTACTGCGGCGGTCTGCCATCCGGTAGATGCCTTTAGTACACGGTCGATATCCGGTAACTGAGGGATAGCCTGAGAAGAAAGCCCCAACATGTCCAGGCCATCAAAGTATTCTTTACAGGCGCGCCCGGGTAACAGGGCCATCTGGCGTTGATACAACTCGCCCCAAATGGCGTTTTCCTCATCACTCCATTGAATCATTCCGTTAATGTCTGGATTTTTTGAATTATATTTTGATTGTTTAGACATAGACCAAATTTGGTTATTAAAGACCGCTCAAGTTTACCCCTTTAAACGCCACACTAAACCTTTAGGATGAGGATACACCGCCCCAACATGTAACATTAATTTTACAAATGAGAATTCACAGAGCGCTTATCACGGCATTTGAAACGTCCCAACAGGTTGTTTATGCTGCCTTATCCATAACGACGGAAAAATCAGAAAAAACAATGTTAAAAATAAACACGACTTTACTGGCCATGAGCATAATGACGGTGCTCGGCTGCAGCGACAGTACCGTGACGACGCAGCAAAGCACTACGGCCCCGGAAGCAGCCGCTACAGAGGCTGTTGATAACGAATCAGCCTCACTGAGTGTGGATTATGAAAGCTATGAGCTGGATAACGGCCTGACGGTAGTACTACACGTCGATAAGTCTGATCCCATTGTGGCCATGGCCACCGTGGTGCATGTCGGCTCCAACCGTGAAAAGCCAGGCCGTACCGGCTTTGCCCACTTCTTTGAGCACATGTCTTTTAACGACTCAGAAAATGTGCCTAAAGGGGCTAACCGTAAAATGATCCCCGAGCTCGGCGGTACCCGCAACGGCGGCACCTGGAGTGACGGCACCATTTACTACGAAGTGGTTCCAAAAGACGCCTTTGATAAGCTTTTGTGGATAGATTCTGACCGCCTGGGTTATATGATCAATACGGTAGATCAGGGCACTCTGGAACGCGAAAAGCAGGTAGTTAAAAATGAGAAGCGCCAACGGGTAGACAATCGCCCCTACGGTCATATGGGCCACGTGGTCAGAAAAGCCCTGTACCCAACTGGCCATCCCTATAACTGGACAGTTATTGGCGACCTGGCAGACCTGCAGGCGGCCACGCTAGACGACGTTCGTGAGTTTTACAATCAGTTTTATATGCCAGCCAATGCAACATTAGTTATCGCCGGTGACATTGATATTGCACAAACCAAAGAGAAAGTGGCCAAATGGTTTGGCGAAATTAAATCCGGTGAGCCGAGCCCTGCCCTTGAGCCACAACCGGTAAGCCTTGAATCCGACAAAAAACTCTATCATTTAGACAATTTTGCTAAGCTTCCGCTACTGCGCCTTACCTATCCCACGGTTGAACAATATACTGATGATGCTTATGCACTGGATGCCCTGGCCCGCCTGCTCAGCGATGGCAAAAATGCCGTGCTTTATAAAACCCTGGTAGAAGAGCTAAAACTGGCGCCACGTCCAAGCGCGTGGTCTGACACTAATGAGATTGCTGGCAGTTTTGCGATTAACGTACAAGCCAATGCCGATGTGCCTCTCGATAAAGTGTATGCCGGGATCCAGCAGGCCCTTGATGATTTTGCTGAAAACGGCTTTACCGACGCTCAACTTCAGCGCATCAAGGCGGAACAGGAAACTGCATTCTATTACAATATCGAAAGCATCCTGGATAAAGCACTGCAACTGGGGATCTACAACGAATACGCCGGTTCACCAGGCTTTATCGAGCAGGACATTGCCAATATTCAGGCGGTGACCCGCGAAGACATCATGCGCGTGTTTAATCAGTACGTGTATAACCAACCAGCCATTGTGGCATCTTTTGTACCTAAGGATCAGTCAGACCTGGTTCTCACTGGTTCCAGTAAAGCACCGGTGGAAGAAGAAGAAATTGTTGCGGGCAGCGAACCGGAGTTTGAGGAAAAGCCGGTAGAGTATACTAAAACGCCCACCGAGCACGACCGCTCAGAGCCGCCTCTGACTGAGCTGCCGACCCTTACCACACCAGATATCTGGCATCAGTCAATGGATAATGGCGTGGAGGTGATTGGTATTACCAGCAACGAGCTGCCAGTGGTTAACTTCTCCCTGACAATCGATGGCGGACAATGGCTGGATCCCAAAGGTAAAGCCGGTACGGCAGCGCTGATGGCGCAATTACTTAACGAAGGCACGGCGAATAAAACGCCACAGGAACTGGAACAGGCGATTGGCCAGTTAGGCGCACAACTTTCCATCTCTGCCGATCGTGAAAGCATTGAGCTATCCGGCCGCGTATTAGCCAAACATTACCCCGCCCTGATGGAGCTGGCAGCAGAAATGTTGTTATCACCCCGTTGGGATGAGAATGAGTTTGAGCGTCTTAAATCGGCCAGCTTAACCCGTATTAAACGGGATGAAGGTAATGCCGCGCGGATTGCCAGCAACGTGTTTGCTCACCTGCTGTATGGCGATAACCATGTTGCCGGGCAGCCTATGGGGGGTACTCAGGCCAGTGTTCAGAGCATTACTCTGGCAGATGTTAAGGCCTATTACGAGAAGGTGATGTCACCGAAGCAGGCTACCTTGCATGTAGTAGGTGCGCTGAGCCCGGAGGAAGCTGTTACCGCAGCAGCACCTGTGAAGCAATGGCAGGGTGATGCCGTGTCACTGCCAGCACAACCTGAAGTTTCGCCGGTAGATAAACCAGTGGTTTACTTTGTAGATGTACCAGATGCCAAGCAATCGGTCATTTATGTTGGTAAGCCGGTATTGCCTGCTTCCGATCCTGACTTTTTTGCCATTGATTTTGCTAATGAGCGACTCGGCGGCGGAATGAGTGCACGCCTCGGTCAGACCCTGCGTATCCAGAAGGGTTATACCTATGGCGCGTATTCTTATTTACCAGCCGCACAATATCAGGTGCCCTTTATTGCAGCCTCTCAGGTGCGAACCAATGTGACGTTGGAATCACTGCAAATTTTCAAAAACCTGATTGGTCAGTATCAGCCCACCTATCTGGAAGAAGATTTGGCCACCGCCAAAAATATGGTCATCAAAGCTAACTCAAGACGCTTTGAGACGCTGGATAGTCAGCTCAACATGCTTGAGGAAATCAGCCGTCTGGGATTAGAGGATAGTTACATCGCTACCCAGCAGGAGTTTGTGCAGAACGCATCGCTTAAGGATATTCATCAGGTCATTAAGCAACACCTTAATGAACAGCAAATGATTTATCTGGTGGTAGGTGATGCCGAAACACAGCTTGAGCGAATCAAAGAGCTTGGCTACGGTGAGCCGGTAGAGCTGGATATTTATGGCAACCCGGCTAACGCCATCTAATAAGATCAAGAGATCAAGGGGTCAGATTCCATGAAACCTGCTCCTTTGGGAGCGCACAAGAGATCATGGAATCTGACCCCTTGATATCAATTGAGTAAAAAGACGAAAAGCGCCATTCGGCGCTTTTCTTTTTTAAGGGATCAAGGTGGTTAGAATTCATGGACTCTGACCCCTTGATCTGGGTTAGCTTTACAAGCGGCTAATTTCGCGATTTAACTGATACTCACGTGATGTCACGTAGGTTTCCATTTTGCGTAACCGCGATTCAATGGTTTGAAAGCGGTTGGTAATATCGTGAAAGGCCTGACGAGGCGGCTCTCCTGCCTGCCACACACGGGTTTTCACTTCCACTTTGTCGTTATTACCAGAACCGGAATTTCTCCAGCCTTTACCACTTACTTCAACCGGTTGACTGTAATTCATCGCTTCCGGGTTTTGCGGCTTCTTGTCAAAAATGAACCAGCACGCTACATAACTTACTAAAACAAATGGGCCAGCCAGTAGGAAAAACGCGGTTACCGTTAAAATTCGTACCAGCCACACTTCCAAACCGAAGTACTCTGCGATGCCGGCGCAAACGCCGGCTATACGACCGTGCTTGGCGTCACGGTAAATGGTTTTCTTACTGTTCATGCCCGGTTCCTCCATTCAGGTGCTTCTGAGTCTAAAATAGCCTCCAGCGTTTGAATTCGCTCTGACATCGCTTCCGCTTTGCCCGCTAGTTCCTGCAATGCAACCTGCTCTTCGGCTGACAGTCCCTGGCTGACTTGCTTTTTACTGCGGTAATGCAGGATTAGCCAGATAGGGGCCACAAAAATCAAAAAGATGATCAGTGGTGCCAGTATGAGTGCAACAATATCTCCGTCCATTTTAATACCTCCGGTCAGAAGTGCTGAGTTCCCCCAGCTTATAAATTATAATCAGTTATTTAGATTTTGCTGTCTTTGCAGCAGGCTTATCAGCCTTTTTCATCTTCGCTTTCAGCGCTTCTAACTCATCATTAATTTTGTCGCCGGCTTCCAGCTCGGCAAATTCGTCCTGCAGGGTTTTCTTGCCCAGGTCATAGGCTTCAACCTGCGATTCAATATCATCAATTTTGCGCTCGTACTGATCAAAGCGCCCCATTGCCTCATCAATCTTACCGCTGTCGAGGGTTTTACGAACCTCAAGGCGTGATGATGCGGTTTTCTGGCGCATCAGAATAGTTTTCTGACGGGCTTTGGCATCAGCCAGTTTTTCCTGCAACTGGACAATTTCGTCCTGCAGTTTGCTAATTTGCTCTTCTACCGCTTTTAACTCAGCGGTAAGCACATCAGCGGCTTCCTGACTCTTTTTCTTTTCCTGCAGCGCTGAACGGGCCAGATCTTCACGGTCTTTGCTCAGGGCAAACTCCGCTTTGTTCTGCCAGTCGGCAGCGTCCGCTTCCATTTTGCTGATTTGAGAAGCAATTTCCTTTTTGTTCGCGATGGTCTTAGCTGACGCAGAACGAACCTCAACGAGTGTGTCTTCCATTTCCTGAATAATCAGACGAACCATTTTTTCAGGATCTTCGGCTTTATCCAGTAACGCGTTTATATTTGAGTTCACAATATCTGTGAAACGAGAGAAGATACCCATAATTATTTACCTCTAGCGCGTGTTAAACATGTGGATTAACTTGGTTTCAACTTGTACTAACACATACAAATACCGCGCCAACTCAGAAAAACCAAGTAAAGCATTGAATTAATTATATAATATTTAATGCCAATAAACGCTGTAATCAACGATACTTTTAATCTACACTATTAATTGGTCGATTTGGCTACTTTTTGAGGGAATTAATGAGTCGGTTTCGCCAGCAAGATAATTTACTTGGCCAGGCTAACAGTTTTTTAGAGGTTTTAGAGCAGGTTTCGCAAATTGCACCGCTCAATAAACCTGTGCTCATTATCGGTGAACGTGGTACCGGTAAAGAGCTGATTGCAGCACGTTTGCACTTTTTGTCGCAACGCTGGGATCAAAACTATGTAAAACTGAACTGTGCCGCATTGAATGAGAATTTGCTGGAAAGCGAGCTCTTTGGTTACGAAGCCGGTGCCTTTACCGGCGCAGGTAAACGCCGTGAAGGCCGGTTCGAACTGGCTCACACCGGTACCCTGTTTCTGGATGAACTGGCCAATACGTCCGGTTTGATTCAGGAAAAGCTCCTGCGAGTTATCGAATACGGTGAATTTGAGCGTGTTGGGGGTAACAAAACGCTCAAGGTAGATGTGCGCTTAGTTGCCGCTACCAACGAAGACCTCCCGGCGCTGGCCGAGAGTGGCGAGTTTCGGGCCGATCTGCTCGATCGACTGGCCTTTGATGTCATTACCATCCCACCGCTACGTGAACGCCAGGAAGATATCTTACTGCTGGCTGAGACCTTTGCCATTAATATGGCCCGGGAACTGGAAATGGAGCTATTCAGCGGCTTTACCGAAAAAGCCAAACGAACGCTGCTTGAATATGACT
Organism: Pseudomonadota bacterium; assembly: GCA_036141415.1. GTDB lineage: Bacteria > Pseudomonadota > Gammaproteobacteria > Enterobacterales > Alteromonadaceae > Alteromonas. The sequence continues at coordinate 991 of JAYZXK010000158.1, read as the reverse complement.
GGCCCGGTAATATACGTGAGTTAAAAAATGTCGTGGAGCGCGCCGTATACCGCTGTAACAACCCCCATTTACCGGTCCACGAAATTATTTTAGACCCCTTTGAATCGGCATTTCGGCCAAAAGGAAGAGTTAAAACTCAGGACCGGATATCCGCCCCTGTTGAGCAGCCAGAAGCTAACGCTTCAACCGCCATCAACGACGCTGCGGTAAGTGCTGAGACAGTTGCGCCGGCAGCACCAGTAAATCCCACCATAGAGTATCCGGTAGATCTGAAAAACCTGTCTCAACAGTATGAAATCGAACTGATTCAGCAAGCCTTGGCTGACAGTCAGTACAATCAAAAGAAAACCGCTGAGAAACTCAGCCTGACCTATCACCAGTTGCGGGGCTATCTTAAAAAGTACAACCTGCTCGACTCTGCGGCCACTGAGGAAGAGTAATCATGCAAAAGTGGTTGGTCTGGCCGGTGATTTCAACAGCTTTGATGACATTACTGGGTGGCTGCTCGCCGCAAAAATACAGCGCTAACTATACTAATGGCCTGGTATATTGTTCAGAAAGCGATCCCATTTCGATGAATCCGCAACTCGATACCTCAACTACGACCGCCGATGCCACTGCCCATCAGATATACGACCGATTACTTGAGTTTGATACCGAGAGCGGTCGCATTCGCCCGTCGCTGGCTACCAGTTGGTCGGTCAGCGATGACGGGCTGCTATACCGTTTTTCACTGCGTCGGGATGTTAAATTCCACACCACCGATTATTTCATGCCAAATCGCCCTTTCGATGCCAGGGATGTGCTGTTTTCGTTTAACCGCTGGCGGTTACCCGAGCACAGCTTTCATAATGTCTCAGGCGGCTATTACCCCTACTTTGAATCACTGGGACTGGCCGACAATATTGCTGATATTAAAGCCGTCTCGCCTTATGAGGTCGAAATTAGCCTAAAACAACGGGACAGCTCATTCCTGGCAAACATTGCCAGT
>JAYZXK010000157.1:0-4386 GCA_036141415.1 Pseudomonadota bacterium | reverse complement strand
CGGCCAATTTCGCCTGCCCTCACTGTGGCTACAGTATCAGTGAACTGGAACCTCGCATGTTCTCGTTCAACAACCCGGCGGGCGCCTGTGGTACCTGCGACGGTTTAGGGACCAAACAATTCTTCGACCCGTTCAAAGTGGTGGTTAATGATGAGTTAAGTCTGGCGGGGGGAGCCATTCGCGGATGGGACAAACGCAGCTATTACTATTTTCAGATGCTCCAGGCCGTTGCCGATCATTATGAATTCAGCCTCACTGCGCCTTTCGGCGAGCTGAGCAAAGAATTCCGCGACATTGTGCTGTACGGCTCAAAAGGCAAGTCGATTAATTTCCGCTACATCAACGACCGCGGCGATATCATGGAGCGTAAGCATCCCTTTGAAGGGATTATCCCCAACATGGAACGCCGCTATCGCGAAACCGAGTCAAATACGGTGCGCGAGGAGCTGTCTAAATTTTTGAGCCAACAGCCCTGTAACAGCTGTGGTGGAACGCGTTTACGTACCGAAGCCCGACATGTGTTTATCGGCCAGACTAACCTGCCTACCGTGGCCGATATGTCGATTGCCGGTGCGTTTGATTTTTTCGAAAATCTGGAACTCTCAGGTCAGCGGGCACAAATCGCCGATAAGATACTGAAAGAAATTCTCGACCGACTGCGTTTTCTGGTCAATGTAGGGCTTAATTATCTGAGTCTGTCACGCAGTGCTGAAACCTTATCGGGTGGCGAGGCGCAGCGAATTCGTCTGGCCAGCCAGATTGGTGCAGGCCTGGTTGGCGTAATGTATGTGTTAGATGAGCCGTCAATAGGCCTCCATCAGCGCGACAATGAACGACTGCTGAAAACCCTTACTCACCTGCGCGATCTGGGTAACACGGTACTGGTAGTTGAGCACGACGAGGACGCCATCCGCGATGCCGACTTCATTATTGACATTGGCCCCGGTGCCGGAGTTCACGGTGGCGAAATCATTGCTCAGGGCAGTCTTGAGGATATCGTCAGTAACGAACAGTCGCTTACAGGTAAATATTTATCCGGTAAAGAGAAAATTGATATTCCGGCCGTGCGTAACCCGGCTAAGGATGGGCACTGGCTTGAGTTAGCTGGCGCGACAGGCAACAACCTTAAAGACGTCACGCTCCGCGTTCCCACAGGCGTTATGACCTGCATTACCGGTGTATCCGGCTCGGGCAAGTCAACTCTGGTGAATGATACGTTTTATAAGATTGCCCAGCGCGAGTTAAATAAAGCCACCACCAGTGAGCCGGCGCCATATAAGTCGATGAAAGGCCTGGAACTGCTCGATAAAGTGGTTGATATCGACCAGTCCCCAATTGGCCGCACACCCCGTTCCAACCCCGCTACATACGCCGGTATTTTTACGCCTATCCGGGAAATTTTCGCCGGTACCCAGGAAGCGCGCTCACGGGGTTACAAGCCGGGCCGCTTTAGCTTTAACGTGAAGGGCGGACGCTGCGAAGCCTGTCAGGGCGACGGTGTGATCAAAGTAGAAATGCACTTTTTGCCAGACGTGTACGTGCCCTGTGATGTCTGTAAAGGCAAGCGCTATAACCGCGAAACCCTGGAAATTAAGTTTAAAGATAAAAACATTCACGAAGTGCTGGAAATGACCATTGAGGATGCCCGGCATTTCTTCGACGCTATTCCGGCCATCGCCCGTAAACTGCAAACCCTAATGGACGTAGGTTTATCCTATGTGCGTTTGGGTCAGTCGGCTACCACGTTATCAGGTGGTGAGGCGCAACGGGTAAAATTGGCCAAAGAACTGTCGAAACGGGATACCGGCCAAACCCTGTATATTCTGGATGAGCCGACAACCGGCCTGCACTTCCACGACATCAAACAGTTACTGGCGGTGCTGCATCGTCTGCGGGATCACGGCAATACCGTAGTGGTGATTGAGCATAATCTGGATGTGATAAAAACCGCTGACTATATCGTCGACCTTGGCCCGGAAGGCGGCTCCGGCGGCGGGCAGATTATAGCCGAAGGTACGCCGGAAGAGATTGCTAACAGTGATGTCTCTCATACCGGACGCTTCTTAAAACCCATGCTGAAATAGGTGACGCATGTTTGAAATGGATTTAACCGTTCGATTTAGTGAAACCGATGGTGCAGGCCATGTTGGTAATACGGTTATGGTGGTCTGGTTTGAAGAAGCCCGAGCGCCGTTATTTAAAATGTTTATGCCGACCCTGGAAGTCGATGGTTGGCCCCTGATTTTAGCCAGCTATCAGGTCGATTTTCGCGCCCAACTTTATTATGGCAAACCAGTAACTATAAAAACCTGGGTAAAACGCATTGGCAATAGTTCATTCGAAACCTACCAGGAGGCATGGCAAAACCAACAATGCTGTGCGGCTGGCTCCACCACAATGGTTCATTTTGATTATGCAGCAGGTAAAGCATCACCCATCCCTGCTGACATACGCGATAAACTAAACCGCCACTTATATCAGGAAAAGTGATCATGACGGACTTTATTGAAGTGCTCGACAATGCGTTATCACCTGAATTATGCCAGCAAATAATAAAGGCCTTCGATAAAAGTAAGCAGTTACAAACTGGTCGCACTGGCGGAGGGGTGGATACCGATAAAAAGCGTTCACTGGATGTCTCATTTAGTCAGGCCAGTGAGTTTACCCCTATGAGAGCACAGGTGATGCAAGCGGTTGGCAATGCCATCCACGATTACCTGAAAAAATATTATTTCGCGATTGTTGGTCCACTGGGGCTTACCCTGCCCGATCAGCAAACCGGTCAACCGGTTAAGCTAACTGCCGAAAACTTTGCCGACATTGGCATTCCTGCGCTGCCAGGATTAATGCGCCATCTGTTTCGAACCGGCGATATTAACGCCCAGCGGTATGAACAGGGCGTTGGGGGTTATCCCTACTGGCACTCTGAGGTCTATCCTCAGGGCCCTCATAGTGAACCCTTGCATCGTATTTTACTGTTTATGTTTTACCTCAATGACGTTGAGGAAGGCGGCAGTACTGATTTTTACTATCAAGATAAATCTATTCAACCCAAGGCTGGCCGTATGGTGATAGCCCCTGCCTACTTTACCCACACCCACCGCGGACAGGTGCCAGTGAGCAACGATAAGTACATTTTAACGTCCTGGGTATTGTTCAACCGTGCAGAGCAGATTTATGGTCAGTCCTAAAACTAGCCATTAGAACAGTCCGGGCAAACCACCGGTCGCCCACCAGTAGCCTTCATATTTAAATAGTTTGACGCTACACGCATCGGGCTTAAAAACTTCTGCTGACTAACGATAAGTGGCTAAATTTCACTCAACATTTCAGCCCGGAAAGATGTCATCAGACGAGTGGCCGGTTATCTGCCACCAAACACTTTATTTACAACATCTTTACAACTATAGTCTAAGGACGCAAAAGGAGTTGCTCCGGTGAGTACCTTACGCATTAACTTTGCCTATAGATGTAACAACATAAAACAGGATGCGAAGGTGCCTATCGTAGCTTGGAATTTTTTTTATGTTGGAGATGAATCATGAACTACTTCAAATTAGCTGGAGTGATAGCGGCGCTATCTGTTTCCAGCCAGATCAAGGCACAGGATTTTCAGTTTGTCGCAGCCGACAATAGCCCGGAAACAAAGCTTTGCGTCAGCGCAGTTAACAACGAGCTGGATACCATGAAAGGGCAATTGTTCCGGATGGGAATGGGCGATGCAATACGAAGAAATGTTAACCGCATTACCTGTAACGATATGTCGGTGGCAAAATTCGCGCATAAATACCGCGCGCAAGACACTTTTGTGTACCTCAACAATCGCAGCGCTTATGGCAATAAAGCCAAACCGTCAGTGACGATAAACGATCTGGCGCAAACCAGCATTTCAGACGAGCCGGTTATTATTTATGTCTCGTCGGCCGGCTGATTAGCCGCTATAAAAGTATTCAAAAACACAGAAAGGAGCCTCAGGCTCCTTTCTTTTTAGCGGTACACCCAGTGCGTTAAGCCCTGGCTGGCTAAAAAATCTTCTGCCCCTTTTCCCTGTAACATTGCCAGGGTAGCCAGTAACCCCGCCTGCGTACAGGAATCTGCCGCAACCGTTACCGAACGGGGTGGCTCCTCAACCGGGAAACCGGTTTTAGGGTTTAATATGTGGCTATATCGCTTGCCTTCATGTAACAGATATCGACGGGCATCGCCGCTGGTAGCCAGCCCGCCCTGAAAAATTTTCACCAGGGTTTCTCCCTGCTCTGCCTTTAGAGGGTTTTCAATGCCGATATACCAGGGCTGATCGTTAATCCGCCGACGTGTAACCTGAATATCACCGCCAAAATTGACCACCACCGACACTTCCGGTGCCTGTTCCGACAACAACGCGGC
>JAYZXK010000156.1:0-7010 GCA_036141415.1 Pseudomonadota bacterium | reverse complement strand
CAGCCTTGGCCAGCTGAATGGCCTGGTTTTTGTTCAGCAGTTCCAGCGATTGCGCCTGACGTTCAACATCCAGTTGTGATTGCAGATATAATAAAGCCAGTGAGCGACGCTGTTCCCGGCTCTGTTGTTCCAGCCGTTGTTGGCGTTTAAGAGCATTCAACGCTGCAGCGTAATCGCCGGATTGTTCGTGCTTCTGCATTTTTACCGCTTCAAAACGAGCCTGAGTAAGCAACTCTCCCCTTTCGATAGCTTGTTGCATTCCCTGATTGATGTGCTCATTGAGCGACTGTTGATCCCTGTTGAGATAAGCTTGAGCCAGACTTAGATGGAGTTCTGTGAGCAGGGTAGTACAATTATTGTCAATCGCCTGCATGAGTTTTGATTCGAGCAGACTAATGCCAGCCTCTACCTGATCCTGATTGATCAGAATGACGCCAAGTGTGGAGTCGATTTTTGCGACATCGCACTGCGCTTCCAACTGGCTGAAATGCACTTTACTCTGCTCGAGGTGGCGGCGGGCATTGTCATAATGACCCATTTGAATATTCACCTGGCCGAGATGGTAATCGAGCTCCGCTTGCAATGTTTTAATTTGTAATGTGTCAATCAGGGCTGCTGCATCCTGAAGATACAACATAGCTTCGTCATTTTTGTCAATTTCACTGTAAACCCGTGCGATTTGCATCAGGGTGGAGGCAGTAGCCTGACTATCGTTCTCCTGCCGTAATAAGGGCAAGGCACGCTCTAACTGACTCAGTGCGCTTTCAAACTGACCTAACAAACGCAGAGATATGCCCACTTCCAATTGTTGCAGGGCGATACCGTCGTAACGTCCCTGCTGATGATAAATGTCTTTGGCGAGATTAAAGTAGCCCAGAGCAGACTGATAAAGCCCCATCACCCGATAAGTTCTGCCGATATCAGTATATAAATCGGCCATGCCTAATGGTTCTTTGGCGGCTTTAAAATAATCCAGCGCACTCTGAAACTGCCTTAGTGCCAGTGGATAATTGTTTTTGATAAGTGATATCTGTCCCAAAACATGGGAGCCGGTTGCCACTGCGCGCTGGTTCTGTTCTGCCTGAGATAGCGCTAACTGGTCGCGGATTTGCCGTTCGGCTTGCTGAATGTCGCCCTGATTCACCAATTGTTCTACGTTGAATCCACTGGCATAGTACGCATGACCGTTCATCGATACGTGGCGCACTGAATGCGCTAGTCCGGTGACAGAGTAGCACAGCAAAGACAGCAACAGGCCTACACGGTTTAACATCATTACTTTTAACACCGCCCTGTGACGTAAGATACGCGACTCCATTACTGCGCAATCATGTCGTATTTATACTTAAGTTTACTCTTTATTATGTTGTTATTCTGAGGTTCGTTTAAAAAATAATCAATAGCGCCAGTCAGTTTTCTTCGGCTTAATCAAAATTAAGACTGGCGTAGCGCTGGATCCACAGCCTGATTAGTTTTGATTTTGCTATGCCGCATTGCTCTGACAGTTGCTGAAGCTGCTCAATACATTCCGGCGTCAGTGTAAAGGTTGCTCTGCGCATTGGCTCGTGGTGCGAGTCGTTAAATTGCCGGTCTGTAACAGCGGCAAGGGGCACTACTGAACCGCTGGCATAATTCAGTGCGTCCTGAATAAACTCTTCTGCACTGACCTTTTTTGTTGTGGTGCGACTAGCTAGCGGCGTAGAGCGAGACAGGTTTATCAGACTCATGTTGTTCCCCTTTACGTCGGGCCAGTAACTCTTCAATGATACTGCGAATCTCCACCGCAGCTTTACCATCAGCTTCACTTTCCAGCACCGAACGCCCGGACTCCTCTGAATCGTCGTACATATTGCGACTAAAGGTCACAGAATTTAACACCGGCATTTCGAACGAGCGACACACCTCTTTGGCTTCAAGGATCCTTGATGCCAGCGACGGCAGAGAAGGGCACTGTGTGATAACGAATGCAGCATTCATGCGCGGGTTTACCATCTTACAGGTCGACAAAATGTCTTCCATATGGGGAACCGTTTTAAGGTCACGTCGTTTCGGACGCAGCGGGATTAAAATATGGTCGGCCACCGCCATTGACGAGCGCAGTGCCAGGTTGTCCTGACCACCACAGTCGATAACTACGTAGTCGTAGCGTTCTTTGAGGCTCAGCAGTTCGTTACGTATTTTACCGTAAAGTTGAATGCAGGTAATGGAAGGCAACTCGTCATTGCTGCTGCGTTCCTGCGCCCAGTCTGATGTGGTCCGCTGGGGGTCACAATCCACCATCAGCACACTGGCTTTTTTCTCACAGCGCAAATAAACAGCGATGTTCTGTGCAAGACAGCTTTTGCCGCTACCACCTTTTTCACCACCAACTAAAATCATCATTGTTCAGTCCTCATTAAGTAATCGCAATTACGTAATAAAAAAGTGAACTGACTGTTTGTGTCGTTGGTTTGCCGGGGGAAGCAAGCCGACGCCACCTTACAGTGTTCGGTAACCCCGCTATCCTATCTTTCAACGTAGACCGGAGGTTTTGCGTCACACTCTTTCGATGTGTTTTGCCTTTTTCATGTACTGCTGAAATACCGGTTTAGCAACCGTGAACTCCTGAACAAATAATAGAGTATTGAAATGTCAGCATCTATTGGAACCGGGCATTGAAATTTATATTAAGGGATTGATGTCTATACCCTAATGCTCGTTTAGTTTGCTTATCAAGAATAAAAATGTCGATTTTAATCGTTAAATTTGATGCTTTTGATTGGTATTTACTACTGGTTCTCTGGGGGGTTAAGGTTATACTGCTTAAAACTGTTAAGGAGAATGTAATGACACACCCCATTGATAAACCTTCTTATGAAGGAAAAAAAGTACCTGAAGTGACCTTTGCCATTCGGGAAGGTGAGCAGTGGATTGAACGGACTACCAACGATATTTTCGGCGGCAAGACCGTAGTGGTTTTCTCCCTGCCAGGCGCTTTTACGCCAACCTGTTCGTCGACTCACCTGCCACGCTATAACGAGCTGGCCGATACATTCAAAGATCACGGGGTGGACGAAATCGTTTGTATTTCAGTGAATGACACTTTCGTAATGAATGCCTGGGCTGCGGATCAGGAGTCAGACAATGTATCGTTGGTGCCCGATGGTAACGGTGAATTTACCGACGGCATGGGTATGCTGGTAGACAAAGCCGATTTAGGCTTTGGCAAGCGCAGCTGGCGTTACTCGATGCTGGTAAAAGATGGCGTAGTGGAAAAAATGTTTATTGAGCCGAACAAACCGGGCGACCCGTTTGAGGTGTCAGACGCTGATACCATGCTGTCCTACATTGCGCCCAATGCAGTGAAACTGGAGCCGGTTTCAATTATTACCAAACCTGGCTGCCCATACTGCGCTAAAGCGAAGGCACTGTTACAGCATAAAGGTTTTAAATACGAAGAAATCGTCATGGGGCAGGGCGCTACGCTGACGACATTAAAAGCTATCAGCGGACGCGACACCGTGCCACAAGTATTTATTGGTGGTAAGCATATTGGCGGCAGCGACGATCTGGAAGCCTATTTCGCCGAATAGCGTGATAGTAGTCTGATAAAAAACTCGCCACTCGGCGAGTTTTTTTGTTTAAAGACTTAGTTACAGCTGCGGGGCGTCGAAGTCCTCTGGCTCATCGGTATAAATACACACATTCCAGTCTTCAGCCAGGCCATCTTCGGCCTGACAATAAGTAGCAAAGAAATCACTGATTTCCTGACGCTGACAGTGGGCTTCGAAGCTGGCCATATCGGCCCAGATTTCATTAAACGCAATGGGAAAACTTTTCCCTTCGGCAAACGGGCTGGTGATATGGCGGGTAACGATATACTGAATACAGCCATCTTCTCTTAGCGTGTTGGGTTCGAGGCTCTGGAGCACTTTAAACAGCGCTTTTTCTTTGCCGGGTTTGGGTAAAAACTGGGCGCTACAATACACTTTCTTTGACATGAGTAATCCTTAACTGGCGTGGACCTTGTTTTTTTAATAGTCTCAGTATGGCGATTCTGGTCCTGAAGTCAAAAGCTTACCTGCAATCTGTTTTTACTGACCTTTTATCGTTATTGCCCTCGTTATCGTCAATGGTTTTTGCCATAGTAGAAAAAACACAACAATTCAGGGGCAAACACTTTGAAACCTTCTTTTCTGACAACACTTAGCTGCGCTATAAGTTTGCTGTTCTCAATAACAACCAGTGCTGCGCTGTCCGGCGATGAGCAGCAGCTGGCCGATTATATTGATGGCCGTAAAGAGGCGGCGATGAGCCTGCTGGAAAAAAGCGTCAATATCAACAGCGGCACCATGAACTTTTCCGGCGTCAGAAAGGTGGCAGACCAACTGATGCCGGAATTTGAGGCGCTGGGCTTTGACGTTTGGTTTGAGGATGGAGCCGCATTCAACCGGGCCGGCCATCTGATTGCCAGAATTGAAGGCGGCAAGGGCCCCAAAATGCTGCTGATTGGCCACCTGGATACGGTGTTCGAGCCGGGCAGTCCGTTTCAAACCTTTACCCGGGTGGACGACAAGCATATTAAAGGGCCGGGCGTTGCCGATATGAAAGGCGGCAACATTATTATGCTCGAAGCGCTGCGGGCACTGCATGCAGCTGGTAAGTTATCGTCGATGAATATAATGGTGGTCATGACCGGCGATGAAGAGCTCAGCGGCCGGCCGTTAGCCTTGTCGAAGAAAGCCTTAATCGAAGGTGCCAAATGGGCTGATATCTCACTGGGCTTTGAAAATGGTGACGGTAACCCGGCTACCGCCAATGTGTCACGGCGCGGCTCGGTAGACTGGCTGTTAACGGTTAAAGGCACGCCGGCACATTCTTCCCAGGTATTTAAACCGACAGTGGGCGCCGGCGCGATTTATGAAGCCTCGCGTATCTTAACCAGCTTTTACGACAAGCTTCGAAGTGAACAATTACTTACCTTTAACCCCGGCAGAATAATGGGTGGTACGGAAGTTTCTCACGATAAATTGAACAATAGCGGCAGCACATTCGGTAAAAACAATGTGGTCGCCGAACATGCCATTGTTACCGGTGATATCCGCGCGGTTTCCCAGGAACAGTTAATTCGGGTTCAGCATAAAATGCAGGCCATCGTTAAACAGAGTCTGCCTAAAACCAGTGCCGTCATCGAGTTTGGTGAGGGCTACCCACCTCTATCGCCAAAGCCGGGGAATCACGAGTTGCTGGGTATTTACAGCAAAGTCAGTCAGGATCTCGGCCAGGGCAGTGTCACCGCAGTGAATCCGCTTAATGCCGGCGCCGCCGATGTCTCCTTTACTTCAGAGTATGTGGAAATGGCCCTGGATGGTTTGGGTATGAGTGGCTCAGGAGGTCACACGGTAAATGAAACGGCGCTGGTCAGTGCCTTGCCTGCTCAGGCCAAACGCGCAGCTGTTTTGATGTTACGTCTGAGTGAACGGTAACCCGCTATTGTTTTCCTGCCAATGATTGCAATTCACAGACAAGGCCGCCATAGTAGGCGCCCTTGCTGATTTTAATGGAGTCAACCAGTGAAGTCGTTGTTACATCTGGTCTGTCTGGCCACTACATTGTGTTTTTCTGCGCTGGCGACAGGGCAATCTCAGTTTGCAATGAATCAGTCTTTTGCCGCCCTATACGAGCAGGTGCTCGGTAGTACGCAAAAGTGTCTGAGTTCGTCGGCGAATCGTTACGCGGTGTGTTCACCGGCGCTGCGAGGCGATGGTAATGCACCATTTATTTTGTTTCAGCAAACAGACAGCCCCATCGTTGTGCTCACCCACGGGCTCAGTGACTCGCCCTTTTTCGTCTCAGCGATTGCCGATGAGCTTTATCATTCCGGTTATACTGTTATCGCACCGCTGTTGCCAGGGCATGGTCTGAAAGACGCTGATGCTGCGATGGAAGATGATCAACTGGCCGAACGCTGGCAGGCGCACCTGGCAGAAGTAGTGGAGCTGGCATTGCAATCTAGCGATAAAGTGGTGTTAGGCGGCTTTTCTACCGGCGGTGCGTTATCGGTGGATTACTACCTGTCTAATCCCGATAATGTGCAGGGCATTCTGTTATTTTCTGGCGCACTGGCGCTCAATGGTAACGTGGAGTCACTTTCGAAGCTGTGGGGGATAAAGACGCTGGCGAAGTTGCTCGACGGTGACTATCAGACTAACGGACCCAACCCACAAAAATACCCCAAAGTAGCCAGCTTCGCAGGGCTTGAGTTAATGGAGCTTATTCGCAGTATCCGCGAACGTCTGGAGGAAGGCGCTCGGGTTGAGGTACCGGTTTTCGTGGCCCATTCTCAGGCCGATCAGACCACGCCCATCGAGGGGGTACAAAACCTGCTGACCTATGTGGATGCGGATAATACATTTTATGTCATCGATGAACAGTATCAGCTGTGCCACGCGGATTTGGTGGTAAACCGTCTGCTGCTGGAGAAAATGGACTTTGATAAAAGTCGCGCCGATTTAAGCGAAACCTGCGCTATTCCTCAGGTTAACCCGCAGTTTTTTCCTATGGCGAGAGCCCTGCGCGGATTCGTAGAGTTTGCCCTGCCGAAATGACAGGGCATAATCCACACTGAGTCGTTTACACCAGCAGGGCTAACGGAGTTTAGCCCGCTGGATCAGGAAAAAGCCCGCAGGAACCACCAGTAAAGACAGCACCAACGCACTGGCCATGCCGCCCACCATGGGCGCTGCAATTCGGCTCATCACCTCAGACCCGGTACCGGTACCACTAATCACCGGCAACAAACCAATCATTACCGTTAGTACTGTCATCAATACCGGACGCACGCGTTTAAGTGCCCCTTCCTCAACAGCCTCACGCAGACTCGCGCTGATATCCACATTTGCGGCAGGGCGAATATGCGTGCAGGTGCTGTTAAGGTAAATCACCATGATGACGCCGATTTCAACCGCCACACCGGCCAGGGCAATAAAACCAACCCCAACTGCAACGGAAAGATGGTAATCCAGTGCATA
>JAYZXK010000155.1:0-4725 GCA_036141415.1 Pseudomonadota bacterium | reverse complement strand
AGGAAACCCTCACCGAGGCCAATACGGCCGGTAAAATTATTCAGCGGCTGAATAATGCCCTGGGTAATATTAACGGTGATGTGCAATCAAGTATATACAAAAGTGCCGAAAGCTTTGAGGCGCGCCAGTCGCGCAACCAGGAGTTGCGGAACGTGCTCGAAGACATGGAAGATGCACTGGATGGCGAAAACAATATCGACGACTTAAAGCAGCAGGCGCAGCACTACCTCGGTCAGATGGCTAACTCACTCAGTGCAGGCGAAGAAGCAGAGCGCCAGGAGCAGGAGGGGCTGATGTCTCTGCTGGTTTCCATGCAACAGCAGTTATCATCGCTGCAAAAACAAACCGACTCTTACCGTAAAAAACTGGTGGAGCAGCGCATTAATATGTATACCGACCCGCTCACCCGGGTGCCTAACCGCATGGCTTACAATGAACGAGCTTCTAAAGAATGGGACCGTTGTCAGGCGCAAGGCAAGCCACTGAGCATCGCGGTAGTCGATGTGGATCACTTTAAACGCATCAATGATAAATACGGCCACGCCGCCGGTGACAAAACGCTCCAGGCCATAGCCCGCCACCTGAAGACCAACCTGAGTAGCAGTGAGTTTCTGGCCCGTTGGGGTGGTGAGGAATTTATTATACTGTTGCCTAATCATGCCAGTGACAAACTGTTAAATCGCCTCAATGAGTTGCGCGAAGGGCTGGCTAAGCTACCCTTTAAGTTTAAACAAGAACGCCTGACAGTCACGGCCTCCATCGGCGGCACACAGTGCCGTGCAGGAGAGAAACTCGACGCCGCCTTTGAGCGCGCCGATAAAGGGCTATATAAAGCAAAATCCGGTGGTCGGAATCAGGTGGTCATTCAGGATTACGAATGAAGAAAATTCAGCTCAACCCTGTAGGTTGGATGAGCCAGCTCTCCCAACTTGAAGTCAGCAAGCTTGAAGACACCACAAACAGCAATTTGTACCAGCTTTTCCGCAATTGCTGTCTGGCAGTACTCAATAGCGGTGTGGATGAAGACAACTACGAAATGTTATTTGCCCCTTACGAATCATTCGACATTCGGCTGATTAAACGGGAACGAGGCGTCAAGCTCGAACTAATAAACCCGCCGGAAGTTGGCTTTGTCGACGAACGATTGGTTAGAGGTGTTCACGAGCATCTGTTCTCTGTGTTACGCGACATGCTGTACATGGGTAACAAATATGCCTTTGTGCACGAAAACGCCCCACAGGACAGCGGCAACATTACCGATATGGTATTCGACATGCTGCGTCACGCTAAGGTGATTGAACGCAACAATGAACTCAATACTATCGTGTGTTGGGGTGGCCATTCCATCGGCCTTAAGGAATACAAATATACTAAGGAAGTGGGCTATCAGCTGGGTCTGCGTGAAATAAACATCTGCACCGGCTGTGGACCCGGGGCCATGAAAGGCCCGATGAAAGGCGCCGCCATTGGCCATGCTAAACAACGTTATCGCGACGGTCGCTATATCGGTATCTCCGAGCCAAGCATTATTGCCGCCGAACCGCCTAACGCCATTGTCAATGAACTGGTGATTATGCCGGATATTGAAAAACGTCTTGAAGCCTTCGTTCGCATAGCTCACGGCATTATTATTTTCCCTGGCGGCGTTGGCACTGCAGAGGAACTATTATATTTGCTCGGTATCCTGATCCACGAACGTAATACTCAGCAGCCTTTCCCGGTAATTTTAACCGGCCCGGCTGGCAGTGAGTCTTACTTTGAGGCAATCCACGAATTTGTTGGTGCCACACTGGGGCCCAAAGCACAAAATCGCTATCAGATTATTGTCGATGATCCGGTGGAAGTTGCCCGCGTGCTTGGTCAGGGCGTTAAAAAAGTTGAACAGTTCAGACTGGCTATGGGCGATGCATTCAGTTTTAACTGGTCACTGAAAATCGAAGATGACTTTCAGCAACCGTTCATCCCTACCCACAAATCAATGGCGGCGTTAAATCTGCACCGGGAGCAACCGTTGTCTGATTTGGCGAACAATTTACGCAAAGCATTTTCAGGGATTGTGGCCGGTAATGTGAAAGCCGAAGGCATTCGGCAAATCCGCGATTTCGGCCCGTTTAATCTGTCTGGTGAAGCCGACTTAATGGCTCGTATCGACGCTTTGCTGAAATCTTTTGTAGCCCAGCAACGGATGAAATTACCAGGCACGGAATACCGGCCCTGTTATAGCATCAACCGCGATTCATAATCCGTAACATTGTTAAGGCTGACAGTGTGATGTTATTTGGATAGACTACTATTGATTAAGGTCCGGCAGGGCCAGAGTGAATTAACCAGTAAAACGACAAAGATAAATGAACAGTAAAGCAATCCGACTTATTTTGATCGGCGTAGCCTCTTACGCGGTCCTTGCTTTTTTACTCATCGCCTTTTATCCGGACAAGCCGGAGAATATGGACTGGCAGGACCGGGAAGAGTATAACAAAGTGCAGATTTCCAAACTGGAGCTGGGTATTACCCGTGCCGAGGTAATAGCGCTATTGGGCACGCCCGATATTACCGAAGCCAAAATGCAGGATAGCCGTGAGATCCAGGTCATGTTTTACCGTACCCAGCATGTTCGTGCCGACGGTATGACAACACAGGATGAATGCACACCGCTTTTATTCGAAGACGAAGCCCTGATTGCCTGGGGTGACGGTGCTTATCAAACCTACCTGAGCAGTTAATAAATTTGACGGCTATGCAGGCAGCCTTGCAGAAACTGGTAAGAGACAGTGAGGCGCTGCCGCCTCTACCAGCCCAAGAAGCTGCTCATCTTTCTCTGTACCTTGATGTCAGTGCCCGCTGGCTTGATTTTGCACAAACCAATCTTGGACCATTAACGGTTGTTGCCAGCCGTCCGCACAGCACCACTGAGCCGACAAAGCACTTATGGCTGCGCCATGTTTCGGTGTATTTACTCCTCTGTTTGCGTAACCGGGTGAATCATCACACCCAGCAACAAGGCATCGCCGCCCTGCTGACTTACTATCAGCTAAAGCAGCAAGCTTTACTTAGTAAACAGCGCCTGAGCAGTGCAATAAAACAACTCAGCCGTTGTGGCCAGCAATACTGGGCTGCGCATATTCTGCCAGCAAACAAGCGCCCTCCTCTCTACACCGATTGTTTTGATATTGCGTGGTTATGGCAACGCTACTTGCTGCGCGCGCCGGCCAGCGACTTTAACGATATTCTGGCAAAGCTGGCGATGACACTTCCGGTCACCGGACAGCAGCTTCTGCATGCCCTGACAGACTATCCCGGGCTACTTCACGAAGGCTTGATAGTTGCCTCCGGGCAGCATATCGGACCGGTGATGAGTCAGCTAAAAGATCAGGTGCTCATTTACTCAAACACTGAGGAGCGTTTTTGCTGGCTGGCAAAAATGCAGGTTCGCCTAATGCGAAAACAATCACTAAGCGTCGAAATCTGGGCCAGAATTTATGACAAACTGGATGAACTACCGGAAGAAGGCGAAGTGATACGCCCGGGCGATCATCGCTGGGCGCTACCGGTGAGCTACCCGACATCACGTCCACCGCTTAGCCTGCAAACATTGTTAAAGGCGCTTAATGATCCGGACATCGCCGTCGACAAAATAGTCGCGATGGTGGAAGTTGAGCCGGCTTTTAGTCATTTTCTGACCGATGCAGCATCAAAAGACAATCGCATGCAGTTACCGGTGCAGAATGTAAAGCAAAGTATTCTCACCTATGGCCTTGAAAGAGTCGGTCATATGCTTGTGCAGTACGCCCTGTTTCAGCGTTTAACCCAGCACTGGTTTCCGTTGCTTGACTGGTATTCTCGGTTGGCTCAGACAGCCATTCTGCTCAGCAGCGAACTGGCCAATGATAGTGGCCGGATAACGCCACAATATGCCAGCCTGGTGACCACCGTCGCCCTGTCGCCATTGTTTACGTCGGCACAGGAAAAAAGCAAAACCGCGGTAAACCACAACGAACAACGGCTTTTTGATGTCACAACACTGCTGCAAAATAATGCCGGGCAAGGTAATAGTGCCACCCGACAACGCCTGATTTCAATTGCCAGCGCCTGGGAGCAGGACAAAGGGCAGTCAAGGTTGATAGCCTGTTGTGGCCGGCTGCCACAGGAAGTTCCCGGGCTATTACGCCTGCCCCATTGTATAAGCGGTTTGAGCCTGATCTGGGCCCGGCAATGGCTGCTCGGGCATAAGCCCTGTGCACAAACGACTGAGTTTATCCAACAAACCCAACAGGCATTTCCTCAGCTGACTGCACTGCAATCGCAACTGCAGCCCAAGGTCAGTCACCTGCTCAATTGCCCGTTAACATAGCAGCAGTCAAAGGGCCTTAATAAACGCTGTTTATAAGCACTATGGCCTATTTAACTACTCATTTAGTCTTGCATCATATACACTTATGCCTGTGTAAAGACACCCTACAATTGATTACAAAAACGCCAGAGAAAAACCCTCTTGCGCAAAAATTACGCTACACTTACCAAAAAGCAAACGACCTAACGAATCAGTAAAAGTTATTAAGGATCTCTGATGACTCAACAACGCATTACTGTCATCCGCGGAGATGGTATCGGCCCGGATATTATTGATGCAGCAACGCAAATTTTAGATAAAGTAGGCTGTGACTTTGCCTATGATTATGCTGATGCCGGCCTGATGGCGCTGGAAAATCATGGCGAGCTATTACC
>JAYZXK010000154.1:0-3857 GCA_036141415.1 Pseudomonadota bacterium | reverse complement strand
AAAGTACTGATCCCTTTGGTACTGATAGTCAGGTTCATCATAGTGCCTCCTTGCACTGTTTAACTAAATTGTTGCTCTGTTCCTGAGCCATAAGCGGCTAACCCTGCCGCCCGTTAAATATAGTCTAAAACCCGATAAATTCTCCAGTGCATTGAGCGCAAAAATACGCTTTTTATACAGGCTACCATAAGCGCCGCAAGTTTAAGGGTTTGAGCGGCGCGGCGTTATTGGGTAGTCTCTGGTTAATTCACTTTTTCTTATGAACAGCATGATAAAAACTCTCTTTTTAAGCAGCGCACTGCTTTGTACGTTTGCCAGCCTCGCTGCTACCCCAACTGATATCGGCAACAGCATCAATCTGGATAATTACCGGCAGGATGTGAAAACCCTTGCCAGTGATGAGTTTGAGGGGCGTGCACCGCTTTCCGTCGGCGAAATAAAAACCGTGGCTTATCTGGTAAAACAGTTTCGGGAGATGGGCCTGCAACCGGCATTTGGTGATAGCTATATCCAACCAGTACCGCTGGCCAAAATTACCGCCGGTCAGGATATGTCGTTAGCTGTTGGAGATACCACTTTTACCAATGGCGACGATTTTGTGGCTCGTACCGAGCGTATTACTGAGCAACTTACGCTGGATAACGATGTAGTGTTTGTTGGCTATGGTATCAATGCGCCGGAATATCACTGGAATGACTATGCAGGGGTTGATGTTAAGGGAAAAACGGTGATCGTGCTGGTGAACGATCCGGGCTTTACCTCTGGCGACAAGACATTCTTCAACGGCCAGGCCATGACCTATTACGGTCGCTGGACTTATAAATACGAAGAGGCCGCCCGCCAGGGCGCTAAAGCGGTGTTTATTGTTCATGAAACCATGGCGGCCGGTTATGGCTGGGGCGTGGTAAAAGCCGGTGGCACCACGGCAAAATACACCCTGGTTGATAACAATAATAACCTGTCTAAAGTCGGTGTGATGGGCTGGATGACACTGCGCGCGGCCGAGAAAATGTTTGCCGCATCGGGTTTGGATTACCGGCAGTTAAAAACGCAGGCGGGTAAGCCAGGCTTCACAGCCATTGAGCTGCAACAGCGCGCCAAACTGACACTGCGCAACACCATTGAACACAAGGCATCACAAAACGTTGCCGCGATTCTGCCCGGTAGCGAGGCGCAGGATGAGTGGGTTGCCTTACATGCTCACTGGGATGGCCTGGGTAAAGGTACAGAAAATGGTCAGGCAGTGATCCTGAACGGTGCGGTGGACAATGCCTCTGGTGTAGCCGGTGTGCTGGAGCTTGCCAGGGTATTCAAGCAAGAGGCCAAAGCAGTGCCCTTTAAACGTACGCTGATGTTTGGTGCTTTTACCGCCGAGGAAACCGGGTTAATTGGTGCGGAGCATTTTGCTAAACACCCGCCAGTGCCGGCTAAGGATATCGTCGCATTCCTAAATATTGACGGCATGAACGTAAATGATGCCACACCTTATACGCTGCAATATGGTGAGAATGTCTCTGAACTGGAAGACTATGTTGCCCGGGTGGCCAAAAGTCAGGGGCGTTTTGTGAAACCGGATCCGCGACCTCAGAACGGCTTGTTTTTTCGCTCCGATCATTTCGCGGCAGCCCGCCAGGGGATCCCGTCTTACTTATTTATGAGTCTGGGGGATACCGATCCACAATTTATTGCCAGTCGTTATCATAAATCCGGTGATGATTACTTTGATAGCTGGTCATTAGGCGGGGTGGTTCAGGATCTGGACCTGATTGGGCGGATTATGGCTGAGCTCGCCAACAATGGCGACTGGCCGGGCTGGAAAGCCGACTCGTCCTTTAAAGAGGCGCGGATCGCTTCGGGCCGTGGAGTTTCCTCTGGCGAAGATTAACCGGCTGGTGGGGGGTAGCCATCGTCAGCATCAGGCGCAATACACAGATATAAAGTGTTATGGCTGATTTTATTCAGTTTAAGGCGTTCCCCGGCCGCAGTGTTTTCATACTGGCCAGAAAAGCCGGAACGTTTTCGTCGCCCTCAGCTGGCGCCCAGTCGGCAAAGTCTTTATCGTCGGTCACTTCGTAGGGGCCTTGTTTTACCTCAACAAAAGTAACCGGCTGATTACACACGGTGGCATGCCAGGTGTTGGGAGGGATTTCCACCCCCAGGCAGTCACTGCCCGGCCCCAGAGCAAGGCGCTCTGTGAGCACGCCGTGATCATCAAAAAATAGCAGCTCCAGGCAGCCGTCCACCACCATAAAAAACTCCCATTTATGCGGCTGACTATGGCGGTGGGGCCTGACATAAGAGTCGGGCAGCATGCAGACAAACAGCCGCTGTACCGGCTGCTGGTAGTCGCCATGCACATTGTGGTGGGCGCGGCGGCGCGGGCTGGCTTCCGCCCGGGCTCGCAGTTCACTGAGTAACTCAATATCAAACTTTTTCATCGGCGCCTGCTTCCCTGTCGGCCTGAAGAATATCCTGCTGTAAGTGCTGTACAATCTCCGGCCAGACTAACGCCATAATATCTTTACGCAGGACCGAGGCTTCCTCGGAATACTTCAGACTGCCGTCTTCGTCGGCATCCAGCCAGTGGTTATCCCGTAACGCACTGATAAAACTCGACAGCACATTTTTATCGTAAAACTCCGGCGAGTGCATGCCATACAGTTTGGATAAACGCTCGGCCACAGTTTTACTTTCCCGTTCCAGGGCATTGCGGCTAATCGATTTGTCGCGTTTAAGAATGGTCAGCACTACTGCGTAACGTTGCAGGGTTTCCTGCATACAGCGACTCAGCAGCCAGCTTGAATGGAATTGCTCGCTGTCGGCTTCCGGCAACGCCAGATAACGCCCTTTTTGCTGCAACATACCGGTTTGTTTAAAAGCATCTATCAGTTGTGCGGTGTAGGCCAGTGCTTCATCCTGTGACAGGTGCAGGAAGAGCTCGCGCTGCAGCAGCGGATATAGCGCGGCAACTAACTGCAGAATGTTGGTTTTCTCCAGTTTGCCATGGGCAAAAATGGCCGTCATGACAATGCCCGGCAGGGCGAACAGGTGAATAATATTATTCCGATAGTAGGTTAAAAACACCGCATTATCCGGCATCGGGCTGATCAGCGTGCCGTAGTTGTCTTCGCTTACCTGCAAGCGCTTTAACGATAAGGTGTGATCGAGTAGCGCGTCGGCATCATCTTTGGGCAGAGTGGCATTAGCGCTGTACGGGGCCAGCTCAAACAGGGCGAGATAATCCCGCATCGCCTGGGCCAGCTCCGTTTTACTCATGGTCTGGGTTTTTGACGCCAACAGGCACAGCGCGGTGAGCGCCATACCATTAATGGCGGCTGCACTATTTACCCGGGTCATTAACTCATTAGCCAGGCCGTTAACCGTGGGGGTTAACCAGGCGGGTTTTTTCTCGGGGTTTAAGGCCTGACTCTCACGCCAGTCGGGGGCTTTATTGTCGAGAAATTGATTAAGCGACAGTGGCTCGCCGAAATTTACGAAGCCGTGACCGTAATTCTTGAGTTTTTTAATGGCTGAAAACACCTGCCAGTTGGACTCTTTCTTTTTCGCGCCGCCCTTCAACTCGCTCAGGTAGCTCTTCACTTCCATGACGTTTTCGTAGCCAATATATACCGGCACCAGACTGATTGGACGGTTGACGCCTTTAACCGCGGCCTGAATGGTCATGGCCAGCATGCCGGTTTTCGGCGGGATAAGGCGCCCGGTGCGGCTGCGGCCGCCTTCCGGGTAATACTTAACCGCGTAGCCTTTTTTAAACAGTAATTCCAGATACTCGCGGAATACGGCGGTGTAGAGCTTGTTACCGGCAAAGCTGCGGCGCAGGAAGAACGCTCCACCGC
>JAYZXK010000153.1:0-8676 GCA_036141415.1 Pseudomonadota bacterium | reverse complement strand
CGGCAAGCTGGTACTTAGCTGGGTGCTGATGGTAGGGGTAGTCGTACTGGCAGACTATTACCAGTCGTCGGAAATTGCCTGTCTGATTTTCTTTCTGACCCTGCCACAAATGTGGATCGTTTTTACCGAGTCGCCCATTCGGATGGCTGTCAGTCTGGCTATACTCAGCTTCCTGCTGGCGCTGCTGGTAAGTATTTTAGGGGTTTCTGAACAGGCCTATATTTATCAGGTGGCTATCAATGTGATTGCCTGCAGTGCTTACTTTGCCATGTCTGTACCCGCGTTGGTGGCAGATAACCGCGAATTACATATTGAAGCCAAAACCGACTTCCTTACCAAAGCGGTTATGCGCCAGCATTTTATTGCGCTGACTGAACAACACCTTAAACAGGCTAAACGCTATGGTCACCAAACCTCGCTGTTGTTGTTCGACGTGGATAAATTTAAACAAATCAACGACCGATTTGGCCATCTGGCAGGCGACGAGGTGCTTCGCGAGCTGGCCTCCCTGGTGCGCAGTAAAATTCGCAGCAGTGATATCTTCGGGCGCTTCGGTGGTGATGAATTTATGTTGCTGCTACCACAAACCTCTATAGAAAGTGCGTTCTCTGTGGCTGAAACGATTCGCCAGGGGATTGCAGAGCTTACTTTTTCACAGCCCGAACTGGCAGTATCCTGTAGCTTTGGGATTGCCCGGGTAGATGAATGCGAAGGATTTCAAAGTGCATTTGATGAAGCCGACAGACAATTGCTCAAAGCTAAGCGTGAAGGAAGAAACCAGACAGCTTTGCGTTTTGCCAAAAAATAATAAGCCCGGCTAGCATGACGCTAACCGGGCTTATACCATATATGGTATTATTACAGTTCTATACCTGCCAGGTGGAAGAAAAAGGCATATTCCTTCGCCCGTTGCTCATAGCGCTTAAAGCGTCCTGATGCACCGCCATGGCCGGCTTCCATATTGGTAATGAACAGCAGCAGATTGTCATCGGTTTTGTAATCCCGCAGTTTAGCTACCCACTTCATCGGTTCGAAGTACTGAACCTGTGAATCATGCAAGCCAGTGGTGACAAACAGGTGCGGGTAATCCTGCTTTTTCACCTGATCGTAAGGTGAATAGGAAAGCATATACTCATATTCTTCTTTATTGGCCGGGTTACCCCACTCGGTGTATTCGCCGGTAGTCAGTGGAATACTGGCATCACTCATGGTGGTTACCACATCCACAAAGGGCACATGGGCGGCGATTGCGGTGTACAGTTCAGGAGCCATATTGGCCACAGCGCCCATTAATAAGCCACCGGCACTACCGCCTTCTGCAAATACGCGACTCGGGTCGGCATAACCTTGTTCAATCAGCCCTTTAGTAACGTCAATAAAGTCGGTAAAGGTGTTCATTTTGTTGCCCATCTTACCGTCTTCATACCACTGGGTACCCAGCATCTGGCTACCGCGGATATGGGCAATGGCAACGACAAAGCCCCGGTCCAGCATCGATAACCACGATGAAACGAAGGTAGGGTCCATGGTTGAACCATATGAGCCATAACCGTACTGGAACAGCGGGTTAGTACCGTCTTTTTTGAAGGTCGATTTTCGATAAACCAGTGAAACCGGTACTTTCTTACCATCGCGAGCAGTAGTCATCAGGCGTTCTGACTGGTAGTCAGCTGCGTTAAAGTCATCGCCAACCTTGTTTTGCTTTTTCAGTTCGCTTTGCAGGGTTTCCAGGTCAATATCAAAGGTACTGGGCGGTGTGGTTAACGACGCATAGTAAATTCTGACAGTATTGGTGTCACTCTGGGTATTGCCGGTAAATCCTGCGGTATAAATGGGATCTTCGGTGGGGATGGTGCGTAGTGAGCCGTCTTTCAGCGACATGGCTTCAAGGCGCAGATAGCCGTTCTCCTTGGCTTTATATACCAGGTAGTCCTGCAGAACTTCGAGGCTGCTAATATATATGTCAGGGTTATGAGCTACCACTTCCTGCCAGGCGCTGCGGTCCTGGGTGCTATCGGCAGCAACTTTCATAATGCGGTAGTTATCGGCCTGCCAGTTGGTTAGCACATAATAATCGTCGCCATGTTTTTCGATGGAATACTCATGGTCTGGCTCGATGGGATAAAATGGCGTTGGGGTGGCCTCAGCATTGTTGGCATCAATTAGCGTTACGCCAGACATGTCGGTATTACTGTGATTAATGAAGATAACTTCCCCGTCTTTACTTTTCCCTAATGAGGTATAGAAAGTAGTGTCGGTTTCTTCATAAACCAGTTCGTCATCGGCCTGATCAGTCCCCAGGGTATGACGGAAAACCTGCGAGCCCAGCAGGGTTTGTGTATCACGCTTGATGTAATACAGGGTCTGGTTATCGTTAGCCCAGTAGACCTGGCCCGTGGTGTCGGTCAGGGTATCGGTATACAACTCACCGGTAGCAATATTTTTCACGTAAACAGTGTACAAGCGGCGGCTGACCGTATCTACAGAGTATGCCAGTAATTCATTATTCGGGCTGGCTGCAAAGGAGCCAATGCTGAAATAGCTCTCGCCCTCGGCCATTTTATTGCCGTTGAGTAATACGGTTTCTTCACCGTCTGGTTGTTGCCTGCGGACATAAATAGGATATTCGCCGTCACCCACATAATGTGTTTGATACCAGTAGCCATTTTTTTTATATGGAACAGAGGAGTCATCCTTCGGGATCCGTGCGATCATTTCCTCATAAAGTGAATCGGTTTGTTTTTCCAGCGGCGTAAGTACAGCATCAGCGTAGCTGTTTTCTTTTTCCAGGTGCGAAAGCACCTCGGCATCGGTACGGGAGTCGTCGCGCATCCAGTAATAATCATCTACCCGGGTATCGCCGTGGGCGGATAATTCATAGGGTTCTTTTTTCGCCACCGGTGGGGTAACAGATGTCGATAAATTCATAGGCGTCGCTGGTTCTATTTGTTTTTCTGACGTTTTGTCGTCGCTACAGGCTGCAAGCAGCACAGTGGCAACAGACAGGGAAAGAAGCATTTTATTCATGGCTTTAGGTAATTACTGTCGTAGTTGTTATGCAAGAAAGATTAAGTTACCAGTGAATGTGAGTGATAGACAGGTTTTATAAGACGAAATAGCGGTTTATTTGGTTGCAAAGTATTTCAGGGCTGGTGAGAATCATAGTCAGGATAGATAGTGACTTTGTGGTTTGTGATGGAAACACTGTTAACGGCTGGCGTCCTTGACCTTTATACGGCGCTGGGACTCATTTTACTGGCAGGATTTACTTCATTTGTGACCGGTACTATGGGATTGGGCGGCGGCATGCTTTTGCTGGTGGTGATGGCATCGGTTATGCCCATTGCTGCGTTAATTCCTGTGCATGGCCTGGTGCAACTGGGCTCCAATGCCAGCCGCGCGGTAATGACCTTTAAATATCTCGACCGGGCGATGTTTAAGTACTTTGCCTTAGGGACGATCCTGGGGGCGATAGCTGCCTCCTTTGTGGTAGTGCAACTGCCATTGGCGACTATCCAGTTGGCCATTGCCGTATTTTTGCTGCTCATGGTATGGGGGCTTAAACCCAGTCCGCGGGAGATGTCGCGCCCGGGCCGCATCATTGCTGGTGCGCTAACCACCTTTCTTAGCATGTTTGTGGGTGCCAGCGGGCCCATGGTGGCCTCGGTGGTGTACCACAACGGTTATAATAAAATGACCCATACCTCCACATTTGCTAACTGTATGACCTTTCAGCACAGTTTAAAAGCAGTGGTGTTTACCATGGTAGGGTTTTCGTTCTGGCAATGGTTGCCGCTGGTCGTCGCTATGATTGTGAGCGGCGCGATTGGTACCTGGCTGGGCCTGAAGCTCCTTAACCGCATTCCGGCAGATAAGTTTAAGCTGGCTTTTAAGTTAATTTTATCAGTGCTTGCGGTGCGCCTGCTGTATCAGGGGATCATGAGCCTTTGAGTTTTATATTGTACCGTTGCAGCTTTCTGTAAAGTGTGCGAGTACTTACATCAAGTTTGTTAGCCAGTTCATCCGGGGTGCCATCAAAGTGCTTACAGATTTTTTCCAGATACACCTGTTCAGCCTGCTCTAGCGGCATAATGTCCTGTGCTATGGCATGGGTTTCAGCCGGGCCAACACCAAGGATCTGCGGCGGCAGATCGCTAACCAGTATATCGTCATCGTTAGACATCAGAGCGGCCTGCTCCACAATACTCTTAAGCTCGCGGATATTGCCTGGAAAGCTGTAATGCGAAAGGGTTTGCAGTGCCCGTTCGCTAAAGTGCTTATGACGATGTTCACTACCAGACAGAAAATGCTTACACAGCAGCGGGATATCCGATTTACGTTCGCGTAACGCGGGCAGGTAGATAGGAAACCCGGCTATTCGGAAATACAAGTCCTGACGAAACTCGCCTTTTTCCACCATGGCCAGCAGGTTTTTGTGGCTGGCACATACCAGGCGGAAGTCCGCCTTTTTTTGTTTTAAGCCGCCGACCGGGCGATAGCACTGGGTTTCCAGCAAGCGCAGCAGTTTTACCTGCATATTTAGCGGTACGTCACCAATTTCGTCGAAGAACACGGTGCCGCCGTTGGCCACTTCGATAAGGCCTTTCTTACTGTTAGTGGCTCCGGTAAACGCGCCTTTTTCATAACCAAACAGCTCAGACTCAAACAGGCTCTCGTTTAATCCGGTACATTCAATCACCACAAAGGGTTTGTCTTTACGGCGGCTCGACTGGTGAACGGCCTGGGCGACTAGCTCCTTGCCAGCGCCGGTTTCGCCTTGTAGTAATACCGCAATTTCGGACTGCGCAGCACGGTTAATGCGGTTAAGCATTTGTTTAAAGTTGTCTGAACCGCCAATCATTTTATTCTTCTGTGAGTCGGCGGCGGCATAGCTAATGCGATCGAGTATTTCCAGGTAGCCTATGGTCATGCCATCTTCGTCACGCACCGGCTTCATTAAGATATCGCAGTAGGTTTTGCCATCATTGGTGTTGTGAATGTGCACCACACTGCTGGGTCGGTTGGTTTTCTGACACTGGGCTAAAGGACATTCTTCACCATGCTTGTCGCAGGGAGCGTCGTTGCGATGGGAAATGGCATAACAGGTGCTGTTACCAGTAATAACTTCGGTATCGTAGGTTTCACGATAGGCATCGTTAACCGCCTGAATAACGTAATCGTTGGTAATGAATATCGCTGGTTTATCAATGGCGTTAATCATTGACTGAATGAGCGATGCGTTCATAACACCCTTCTCCTGAGACAAATATGGCAAGTGAAAGCAGCCCTTGGTTGTCAAATTTGACACAGCTCAAAATGCTGCACAAGCCGTTTTATTAATAAATATATTAAAAATCTAATATAAAACATCATCCTACTATGTTTTCCCCACAATGGCACGAATATTGGTAAACAACTTGTTAATAGGGCGACTTGTTAACAGAAAGACTTGTTCAACGGATTTGTTAGCAACCAGTGTGGCAGAACTAGCAGAGCCAATAACGATGAAAGAGAGTGATTATGGCAAAAATAGTGGTGTAAGGCGCAGGAACAGGGGGAATGCCAGCGGCGTACGAAGTAAAAGAAGCGCTGGGTTCTGGTCATGAAGTAATGGTGGTTAACGAACGGGAAGAGTTCAGGTTTGTCCCTTCCAACCCCTGGGTTGCAGTGGGGTGGCGCGAAGCCGGTGCGGTGACCATGCCTATCGAAAAATATCTGGCCAAAAAGAAGATAGCGTTTAAATGCGCCCGGGTCGACAAAATTGATGCCGAAGCCAATCAGCTGGTCACTGGCGATGGCGAAATCATTGATTATGACTACCTGATTATTGCTACCGGCCCGCGTTTGGCCTTTGACCAAATCGAAGGGGCGGGCCCCGGTGGATTCACGCAATCTGTTTGTACATTGGATCATGCCGAACATTGCTATGCGGATTTTGAGAAGCTGGTGGCGAATCCCGGCCCGGTAGTAGTGGGCTCGTTTCAGGGCGCCAGTTGTTTTGGGCCGGCCTACGAATATGCCTTTATTCTGGATAAGGCGCTGCGCGACGCCAAAATTCGTCACAAAGTGCCTATGACCTTTGTAACCAGTGAGCCCTACATCGGTCATTTAGGGCTCGGCGGCGTGGGCGACTCAAAATCAATGCTCGAATCAGAACTGCGCAACCGCAACATCAAATGGATCTGCAACGCGCGGGTGGATAAGGTTGAAAAGGGCATGATGCACGTATCTGAGCTCAATCGAAAAGGCGAGGTGGAATTTACCTATGAGGAGCCTTTTAACCATTCGATGCTGATCCCGCCCTTCGGTGGTGTACCGGCGGTGGCCAATGTGGAAGGGTTGTGTAATCCCAAAGGGTTTGTCATCACCGATGAATTCCAGCGTTCTCCCAAGCACCCTAATATCTTCTCGGGCGGCGTATGCGTGGCTATACCGCCGGTTGAGGCAACACCGGTCCCAACCGGTACGCCGAAAACCGGCTACATGATTGAAACCATGATGACAGCCATTGCGCATAATATGAAATCTATCATTGTGGATGATAAGCCGCCGTCAACCAAAGGCACCTGGCATGCAATTTGTTTGGCTGATATGGGCGATACCGGTGCCGCGTTTGTGGCCATGCCGCAAATTCCGCCGCGTAATGTAACCTGGTTCAAAAAAGGCAAGTGGGTGCATCTGGCTAAGATTGCCTTTGAAAAATATTTCATGCGTAAGATGAAAACCGGTATCAGCGAACCTGTATACGAGAAATACGTGTTGAAGGCGCTGGGCATCGAAAGACTGGAGCAGGATGACAAATGATCAGACTCACTAAGAAAGCAGTGTTAATGGGGTGCTTATTGCTTCCCCTGGCCGCTCAGGCCCAACAGCTTAGCGAAGCAGAGTTTAAAGCGCAGGCGAAGCAGAAGGCCATGCAACTGGGCAAAACGCTGAAACAAAACCTGCAGCAGGCGGTAAAGGCCGGCGGGTTACCCAACGGTGTTCAGGTGTGTAAGGACATCGCGCCGGCTATAGCAGCACAACTCAGCACCGATGGCTGGCAGGTAGGGCGCACCGCGTTAAAAGTACGCAACCCGCAAAACCGCGCAGACAGCTGGGAGAAATCATCGCTGATGGCCATGGTGAAAGGGCTGGAAGAGGGTTTGGAGCCCGGCGCTCTGGCAACAGTTCATGTTGATGAAGCAGCCGGTAAATACCGTTTTATGGCGCCTATTATGACTGGCGGCTTATGCCTCAACTGCCATGGGGCATCGCTGGCAGAACCAGTGAAGGAAGCCATTAATCAGCAATACCCAAATGATGAGGCAACCGGCTTTGCCGCAGGAGATTTACGCGGTGCTTTTACGGTGACCTATCAGGCTGGAGAATAATACCAATCCGCATAGAAGTTTACCCTCTCAGAGTGATCCCTGAGGGCTAGTCGAAAACGACTTAGATCACGACGCGTTCTCTGCGGCATAGTTATTCTATGTCCAGAGGGCGCAACACAGATGTAAGTCGTTTTAGCCACTCCCTTAGGGCAATTCCCTGAGGGCAAACTTCTATGCGGATTGGTATATTATGGCAAAGGGCTTTATAAGTGCGCTGCTGGTGACACTTTGCCTGACATGGCCAGCGGCAAATGCGCTGGCCGCCTATGAGCGTATGGCGGTAACGCTTAACGAGGAGCAAAAATCGTTTGTGCTGGGCCATATGCGCGACATGCTTGAAGCGTTAACCGATACCCAGCAATTGCTATTGGAGGGCAAGCGGGAGGAGCTTCGCCAGCGTATAGCAAACCTGCTATCCCGCGAGCAGGCGAATCGCCCTAAAGGGTTGGGCAAGCAAATACCGCCAGCATTTCGTGCTATGGCGCAAAGTATGCGGCCGCACTGGCAGGCAATTCAGAACCCGGACCTGAGTGAGGAAGAAGTCCGTCAGCATGCGGTGGATTTAATGCGCGTGTGTAATGCTTGTCATCGCACTTTCTCTATTAAGTAAAGCTTTGTCTGGCATCGCGAATTATGCACAGGCAGCATGCCCGCTTCACTAATCTGGCCCTCCGCAAACCCTTAAACCACTCCCCCTTTTCAGTTAGTTGATGGCGATCAAAAATTAATCGCTGGTACTGCTGTATCTTCATGCGACTTCTCTGATAACGAGGTTTGTCAGATATGACAGGCTACTGACAAATATGTCATCTATGCGCCACGCTGCTTAGCAGATTTCCACCTGTTGAGTTATTTAAACTCTATTAATTCAATAATATCAGTTGGTTAATAATTTTATTCCGGTTGGCGCAAGTTATGCAGAGTGCAACTTATAAAGCGCAAAAAGTCCTGGGCCGGTTGGCCTGTCAGGTAGCAATTATTACAGACTTGCAGCATGGGCAATTCTCACCACGCTGCAGGCAGAACCCGGTTTAGTATTCAGAAGCATCAAAGGAGAGTCCCATGAGCGATACGTTGATAGAACTATCGCGGTTACAATTTGCTTTAACAGCAATGTTCCACTTTATCTTTGTTCCGCTGACCCTTGGTCTGACGTTCCTGTTAGCCATCATGGAGTCGGTATATGTGATGACCGGTAAAGAAATCTACAAACAAATGACCCAGTTCTGGGGCAAGTTGTTTGGGATTAACTTTGCCATTGGCGTTGCTACCGGATTAACGATGGAGTTCCAGTTTGGTATGA
>JAYZXK010000152.1:0-2655 GCA_036141415.1 Pseudomonadota bacterium | reverse complement strand
TGCCGGTAAGCTTACCGTAAATAAGTAATTTCACCCCCTTACCTGCCAGCTAGCGCCCATGGTTACTGCACTAATAAAAGAGCTGCTCAACAATTCCACAGCTCCGTCAAAAACTTGTCTTTTCTCTGTAGCAAAGCACTTATAGTGTTACCTGCACTTCAGGACAGTAATCAAAAAAATATCAAGCAGGAGCAACACAGATGAAAGTAAAGATCCTGTTGCCTCTTGTACTTGGTTTACCGGTTTCAGCGCTCGCTGACGACCTGTTTATTTCCGAGTACATAGAAGGCAGCTCAAATAATAAAGCGATAGAAATTTACAATCCCACCGACAGTGCCATTGACCTGACGGGCTACCGTCTGGAAATCTATTCGAATGGCGGCACTTCCGCCGGCACCACTATTGCCTTGTCAGGCTCACTCGCGAGCGGCGATGTATACGTGGTAGCTGATGATGGCGCTGATGCAGCCATTCTGGCGGTTACCGACCTCACCAGCACCAGTTCTTTCTACAACGGTGATGATGCCGTGCTACTGGTTAATGGTAGCGCTGTGGTAGATAGCTTCGGTCAACTCGGGGTCGACCCGGGCAGTTACTGGGAATCAAACGGGGTCAGAACACAAAACAGAACCCTGGTACGCAAAGCGTCGGTCACTGCCGGTGACATCACTCCTGAAGATGCGTTTGATGTATCGCTGGAATGGGAACAATATGCGGAAGACTATTTTGCTAACCTGGGCGCTCATAGCTCAGACGGCGATACTGGCGGCGGCGATGACGACGAAGATTTAACCGATGTGTGTACCAACTGTCCGGATCTGGATAAAGTCGCAGATGCGGCGACCTTCGATCCGGTTAGCTATTATGCACCGGTACAAACCGAAATTGACGCTAACTCGCCGGTTGAATTTATCAAAATGGCCCTCAACACGGTTATCAGCGCCGACCATACGGTGCTGACCTACAGCGAAGTCTGGACGGCTTTAACCGAGACTGACGAAGATCCCGCTAACCCCGATAACGTAGTGTTGTTCTATTCCGGTATTTCACTACCGAAAACCAGTAATCAGTCTGGTGTGAACAACGATGATTTCTGGAACCGCGAACACGTTTGGCCAAATAGTCATGGCTTTGGCAGTGACTCCTATGAAGGCTATACCGACATTCATCATCTGCGGCCTGAAGATGTCACAGTGAACAGCTCTCGGGGTAACCTTGATTTTGATTACAGCGACGGCCCACTAACAGAGGCGCCGGAAAACCGCATTGACGGTGATTCCTTTGAGCCCCGTGACGCAGTTAAAGGCGACGTAGCACGCATGATGTTATATATGGACGTGCGCTATGAAGGTTCTGGTAGCGATAGCACACCTGATCTGGTGTTGGTTAACCGCACTACCGGCCCTGGTGAAGCCGCTTTAGGGCAACTGTGCACCCTGATAGCCTGGCATAATGCCGATCCGGTTGATGCAGCTGAAGCGCAACGCGCAGACACTATTTATGAGTACCAGGGTAACCGCAACCCCTTTGTGGATCACCCTGAGTGGGTAGAGTTACTGTATCCGGCTGATAGCTGTGATGACGAACCTACCGACCCTGAAGAACCTCCGGTGGATCCGGAAGACCCACCAGTCGGCGGCACCAGCCCGCTTATCCTGAGCGGTGTTATTGACGCCGATTTAAGTGGCGGATTACCGAAAGCCGTGGAAGTTTTCGTGACTCGTGATATTGCCGACCTAAGTGTTTGTGGTATCGGTTTCGCCAATAATGGTGGTGGTACGGATGGACAGGAATACACTTTCCCGGCTGACTCTGCCCAGGCAGGCGACCGCCTTATCATTGCCTCAGAAACCTCGCAATTTGGGGTCTTTTTTGACAGCACACCAGACTACAACAGTGGCAGCGTGTCCATCAACGGAGACGATGCTATTGAGCTATTCTGCGATGGTGAAGTCGTCGATGTGTTCGGCGATCCGGATGTCAACGGTGACTATGAAGCATGGGATTACACCGATAGCTGGGCGTATCGTCAATCTAACACTGCTGCCAGTACATCCTTTAATGTGAATGACTGGATCCTGCCGGGACGTTCGGCATTGGATGGCGAGAGCACCAATGCGACAGCCGCAACCCCTTATCCTTATAAAACCTTTACCGCCGAACAGCCCGAGTTATTTATCTCTGAATACACTGAAGGCAGTGGCTTCAATAAGGCTCTTGAAATTGTCAACCTCGGTTCGCAAAGCGTTGATTTGTCGGCGCACAGCTACGTGATCAGTGTGTACTCAAACGGCGGCACCAGCCCGTCATTCAGTGTTACCCTGAGCGGTAGTATTGCCCCTGGCGATGTATTTGTGGTGTCTCACCCTGATGCAGACGCGCCACTTCCTGAGGTGTCAGATCAGCAAGCATCATTAAACTTTAACGGTGACGACGCAGTGGTCTTATT
The DNA here is from genome assembly GCA_036141415.1 of Pseudomonadota bacterium. GTDB lineage: Bacteria > Pseudomonadota > Gammaproteobacteria > Enterobacterales > Alteromonadaceae > Alteromonas. The sequence goes on along the minus strand of JAYZXK010000152.1, from coordinate 206 downwards.
TAAAGACGGCGAAGTCATTGATGCTATCGGCCAGGTAGGTGTGGATCCAGGCTCTCAATGGGGCACCGGTGATACCAGCACCAAAGACAATACCCTGCGTCGCCTGCTGTCGGTAACTACCGGCGACACTAACGCAGACGATGCCTTCGATCCGTCTCTTGAGTGGGAAGGTTTCCCGAACAACACCCTTGATCACTTCGGTATTT
>JAYZXK010000151.1:0-2891 GCA_036141415.1 Pseudomonadota bacterium | reverse complement strand
AGTCGACAATTTCAAAACACGGGCTGACATAATCGGTGGCGCGAATAACGTCTACCGCGGTAATGCCCGGGCCAATCAAATCTTCTTTAAGTACAATGGCCAGCTCCGCTTCAGCTTTAGGCTGAATGAGATCGTTAAGGTCGATGGTTTCACCTTCCCGGTACACCATTTTGTCGGTGAGCTGACCAAAGTCAGGCTGAAACACGCCGAGAAAGTCCTGCACCGCTTTACTGGTGACGCCAATCTTTTTGCCAACGATTTTCTCGCCGGCGTCGAGACGCCGCTGGATGTACTGCAGCTGAATTTCATAAGCCTGCTCCAGCGTGATATCCGGGTATTGCTCGGTAAACGGCACTAGGGTGTTGCGTGACACCATGGCCTCGTATAAGTCATTACCCAATTTCTTAATCTGTGAATTATCCATGCTTTAGCGCTCCTATAGCTTCACGCAAACGTTACGCAGCTCGGTGTAGAACTCCAGCGAGTGAACGCCGCCTTCGCGGCCAATACCAGACTGTTTGGTACCACCAAAGGCAGTGCGTAAATCGCGCAGGAACCAGCTGTTTACCCAGCAAATACCCACATCGATTTTGGCTGCCATGCGGTGCGCCCGCGGCAGATCTTTGGTCCAGATAGTGGTTGCCAGGCCGTAGTCGGTGCTGTTGGCCAGACTAATCACTTCTTCTTCACTGTCGAAGGGGCGAATGTGACAGCACGGGCCAAAAATTTCTTCTTTTACTACTGCCGCGTCATCACTCAGGTCGGTCCAGATAGTTGGCTGGATCCAGTTGCCGCCTTTAAGCGCTTCAGCCACTTCAGGTACGCCACCACCGGTAACCACTGTGGCACCTTCGTCCACGGCTTTTTGGTAGTAAGACAGCACTTTATCCTGATGCTCCTTACTGATTAGCGGGCCGTAGTTAACGCCTTCGTCGGTGGGCTTACCGTAATTAACCGCTTCGGCCTTTTCTTTGAGTGCGGCCACGAATTTATCGAAAATCGGGCGCTCAACGTACACTCGCTCGGTACCTAAACAGACCTGCCCGGAGTTTAAGAAAGACGAACGGGAGATGCCTTCAATGGCTTTATCAAAATCGCAGTCGGCAAACACGATACCGGCATTCTTACCGCCCATTTCAAAAGACACATCGCGGGTCCCTTCGGCAGCGGCTTTCATGATGGCGGTCCCGGTGCGGGTTTCACCGGTAAAGGTAATGGCATCCACATCTTTGTGTTCGGTTAGGAAGGCACCAGCTGAATCCGGGCCAAAGCCGTTTACCACGTTATAAACGCCTTTGGGTACACCCACTTTATTCATTACTTCGCCCAGTAATACGGAGGTCAGTGGGGTTTCTTCTGATGGCTTCACTACCACGGTATTCCCACAGGCCAGTGCCGGGCCCACTTTCCAGGTCATCAGCATGAACGGGGCGTTCCACGGGCTGATAACGCCAATTACGCCTTTAGGTGTGCGAACACCGTAGTTCAGTGCGCCTGCGCCATCCGGCGTGTCGAGCATAAAACTCTCGGTGGGGACATTTTTGATAGTGTCAGCGAAGATTTTGAAGTTAGCCGCGCCGCGAGGAATAAACACATGGCGCATGACATGAGAAGGCTGACCGGTATCGGCCATTTCGGCTTCCACAAAATCTTCAAAGCGGCGGGTAATTTCATCTGCCACTTCATACAGCATTTCCACCCGCTGATTGGTGGTAAAGGTAGACCACTCGCCCTGCAGCGCAGCTTTAGCCGCTAATACCGCTTCATTAACGTCACTGCGTCCTGCTTCGGCAATGCTGGCGATAACCTCGCCGGTAACCGGAGATACTTTGTCGAAACGCTTGCCATCTCTGGCTGCTACAAACTCTCCGCGGATAAAATTTTCTACTTGGCGCATATCGGTCTCTCACTGTAGGCTACGCAAGCCCTTAAATTAATATTTACAACTCAATAACACTTAAAGTCAGTGTAAATCCCCAACCCCATACCGTCTAATACCATTTGAAAAACAACTTAATACTTTAAAGGTATAACCTTAAATCAGTCAGTCAGTACTGTAACCAGCCTTTCTGGCTGGCAAACTAAAAAGCCGCAAGGTCCGCCACCCTGAGGGTTCGCAGCGCATTGCGGCAGTTGTTGTACAACCGTTAATACCTGGACAATTCACGCTGATGGGTATCACGTCCCTGTGATACAAATCAGATATTTTTAAACAGCGGGCTGCGTACCTGCTGGGCATCCGCGGCGGAAATAAACTTCTCGGTATAAATATCCCGTTCAAACAGGCGCCCCTGCATCAGAGTATTAATGCAGGCATCAATCATCAGCGGTGGTCCGCACAAATAAGCCTTATTGCCACTGAAGTCACCATTAAACGCACGCTGAGCGGCTTCGTGAACAAAACCCACCTCACCCTGCCATTCGTCATCGTCGCCAGCATCAGACAGCGCCGGGATATAGGTAAAGTTGGGATACTTTTCTGCCAGGGCTAAAAACTCGTCGTGATAATAAAGTTCTTCCCGGGTGCGCTGACCGTAGACCAGTGTGATCGGATGCTCGCAACCTTCTTCAAGCAGTTCCATTATCATCGAACGGGGACTGGATAGCCCCGAACCACCCGCCATAAATATCATGGGCATGTCGGCTGATTTTTTCACAAAGAAGCGTCCGTAGGGTCCGCTAAAGGTTATGTCATCGCCCTCTTTGAGCTCATCGTGAATATAGGCCGTTCCCACGCCGCCGGGAACCTTACGGATATTCAGCTCAATTTCGCCAGGCTCCGCTGGTGTGCTGGCAATCGAGAAAGCCCGGCTGCCAATATCGTCCGGCAGATTAAGGTTGATGTACTGACCCGCCTGAAACTCAATACCATCGGCATCTGCTATCTTCAG
>JAYZXK010000150.1:0-16922 GCA_036141415.1 Pseudomonadota bacterium | reverse complement strand
TCACGAAAGCAATAATCCCAGTACTGGGTAAACTGCGGTTTTATTACCGTCGCTTTCACATCCAGTTTAAGGTAGGGGCCCGCGGGTAATATCCTGATGTTTTTCTCAAAGGTTTTATCAGTAAAAATATTCTGAAAAGTGAAGTATTCAAACAGCGCTTCTGTATCGAGAGCAGATCGGTAACCTGAAGTATTTACGATAGCCTTTTGTTCCGAAGCGAACATGAAACGCTCGGCCGAGAAATCATAATACACAGGTTTGATTCCGTATCTGTCACGGGCCAGTAGCAAACTCTGCTCTTTGCGATCCCAAAGCGCCAGTCCAAACATGCCGTTAAATTTCAACAGGGCCTCTTCACCCCAGGCAATCAGCGAATAAAGCACCACCTCGGTATCTGAATCAGAGCTAAACCAGTAACCCATGACCTCAAGCTCTTTTCGCAACTCGCGGTAGTTATACACCTCACCGTTGTAACTCAGCACATAGCGATGCTCTACCGATACCATCGGCTGATGGGCCGAGTCTGACAGATCGATAATCGCCAGGCGACGATGTCCCATCGCCACATTACGTTCCAGCCAATGCCCTTCACCATCCGGCCCGCGATGAACTAATGCATCAGTCATCGCCTGAATTTGCGGTGGCTCTGCAGTCTGACCGTTAAGGTTAATAAATCCAGCTATGCCGCACATGATCAGACTATCATTTGTAACGCATTAACCACGTACTGGTAGTCATCAGCGTTCATTTTGTTGTGTAAAGGAATAGCCATGGTGTTGTCGTTACAAGCTCTGGCTCCAGGATAGTCAGCGTCGGTTAACGTAAATTGCGTTTTATAGTAATTAAGCATATGCACCGCGTGCGTGCCAGGACGTGTTGAGATGCCCAGCTCCTGTAACTGCTCCATCATCTGATTTCTGGTCATGGGAGCCTTTTGTGGATCAATATAAAGCACAAACGCCTGCCAGGAATGACTCACATTGGCAGGTACTTCCGGCAGGCCAAGCCAGTCAATATCGGCGAGCACCTCACAGTAATACTGCGCCCATCGTTGTCGTTCTTTAATAAACTGTTCAAGTTTTGCCAACTGCGACAGTCCTACCGAACCCTGTAAATCGGTCATCCGATAGTTAAAGCCGAGGATATTAAAATCCGGTAGCAAGTAAGGTTTAGGGCCCTGATGGCGCTGCTCTTCGGAAATTTCCGCCCCATGATTACGAAGCTTGGTCATCATTACGGCCAAGTCTTCATCATTGGTAGTAATCATACCACCCTCACCGGTGGTAATGACTTTGCGGGGATGAAAAGAAAAGGCTGCAGCATCCCCCAGGCTACCGGCGTACTTTTCGTCAATTTTTGCGCCTGCGGCACAGGCGGCATCTTCAATTACCTTTACCTGCGGCGGCAATTTTTCACGTACTGCTGCCACATCAACACATAACCCAAACAAGTGCACAACAATGATGGCTTTAGTTCTGTTTGTTACTTTTTCGGCTATTCTGCTGATATCAATATTGTTAGTTTTTGGGTCTACGTCAACAAACACCGGCGTCGCACCGCAGTACATGACTATATTCGCAGTAGCAACCCAGGTAAATGCCGGCACCAGTACTTCATCGCCGGGACCAATTCCCATCGCCACTAAAATTAAGTGCAGTGAGGTTGTACAACTTGTGGTCGCAATTGCCTGTTTAACCCCGTGGTACTGAGCAAACTGCTTCTCGAACTCAGCCACCTTTGGCCCTTGAGTAAGCCAACCCGATAAAATGGATTCTTTGGTCGCTAACCACTCTTCCTCACCGGTGCTCGGTAAAGAGATGGCGATATTTCGCTTGCTCATTATTGTTTGCCTTTATGAGATTCACGCCATGCAATCAGATCCAACAACCCCTTTTCCAGCGAATCCTGATAAGTAAAGTTAAGGTCCTTTTTCGCCTTCTCAGGACAACCAATGCGATTTTGTACCATTCTTCGTGCATCTTCTTTGCTGTAGGGCTTATACTGCACTTCCAAATCAGACTGTTTGAGCTTGAGAATAAGATCGCATAATTGTTTAATACTGGTTTGCACCCCTGTCCCAACATTGTAAAACTCGTCAGTGACTTCGGCTTCCATGGCCAGAATATTCGCTCTGGCAATGTCCCGCACTGAAATAAAATCATAAGCCTGAGAGCCATCACCATTAATAACCGGCGCTTCGTTGGCGTCTATTTTATTAAGCATAATCGGGACCACACCGGTGTAAGCGGCTGTCTGATCCTGATGCGGGCCGTATACATTCATGTAGCGTAAGCCAACGTAATCCAGTCCATAGCGGTCATAAGTGGCCCGGCACATGGATTCACCGGCGATCTTGGTAGCCCCGTAAAAGTTTCGGTTATTAAACGGATGCTCTTCCGTCATTGGTACTTCTACGGCATCTCCGTACACTGACGCTGACGATGAATAAACTAACCGTTTGACATCATTTTTGACGCATGCTTCAAGTACATTGAAAGTTCCCTGAATGTTTACATCGAAAGCGGTACGCGGATAATCTTTACAGTGCAATAACCACATGGCAGCCAGATGAAATACTCCATCAATGCCCTGCAAAGCGTCATTTAAAATATCAATTTCCCTTACGTCACCACCATTCGGATACAGTGAACAGCGGGGATCCTCAAGGAACGCCTCAACATATTCGCGCTTACCACGAGTAAAGTTGTCGTAAATAATGATTTCACCGGCGTCTGTTTTTAACAACTCTTCAACCACATGGCTGCCGATAAAACCGGCACCACCGATTACTAAGAAACGCTTATTTGTTAAGTTCATTTATATTCCTTGCTCAACCAGGATTAAGTACTTTTTGCATGGTATATCGTCAACACGCTGCCATCTTGGGCTAAAGTCTACATTGCCGGGTAATTTTGATTTGTCGATAACAACACAGTTCAAACCGAAATCGTCGGCCATGTCGTCTATTTTTTGCAGATTAGTAAAAGGATAAGTCGCCCCGTACTGGCTTTCAAAACGCTTACTGAACTCTCTGTCGAGGTTAAAGCAAAACACCAGCTTGTGTTTAGTCTGCCCCAGAATTCGCCACAATCCCGTCGCCGCATGATAGGGATAGAGGAGAAGAGTGAACTGCCGGACGTTATCCTTAAGCCAGTTAAGCACCAATAAATCATCATTATCTTCAGTAGCCTTTACCGGCTCTCTGGCCAGCCATGGATAAACAATATACTCCAGAAAAAAAAATAACAGTCCGTAAGCCATCACCCCGAGCAGCAAGCCCTGCATTTCATAAAGGCTACAATAACGCACCAAATCCACACAGATAACCAGGGCAATGCAGTTCAGATAACGCTCCGCCTCACCCAGAAAAATAAATAGGCGGGTAGACGTTAGCACAAAAACCAGGCTGGCCGATATCACCAGCCAAAAAGCATTAACGGATATCAGACTGGCCTCATTAGTGAACCACACCGCCACGTAAAAACCAGTCAGCATTACCAGTGCAGGCGCTTTTAACAATACAATAGTGTACGAATTGGAAATCAATAAACTCTTTATTGCGCCAACCAGAAAGTGGCGCTCCTGACCGGCTGTATAGGCCGGGAAGGCGCGCATTGAATTTCGCTTAACGATGTCGCCTTCACCACGCCTGACCATCTTAAAGTACCACACCAGATGTTTCACCTGTGCAGAGAACGCTTCTGCAAAGTACCCTTTAGAAAATACTAAAGCCAGTCCACCAGCGATAACAATTGCTATCAGCGGTAGCCAGTCAAACGACAAAACACTGTAAAATAATGAAATAAAAACGATTGCCTGAATGCCAAATTTAAAGGACAAAATTACCAAATAGGCAAGCACCACCAACACTGGCAAAATCAAGTACACAGGCATTGACCCGCCTACACTGACCAGTAAGAAAAAGACGCTGAGTAGAATCTCGCACGACAGCCGAGGTGTAAAACCAACGATGCGTGGGCCTATGGCAAGGGTTGAGAACCAAAGTGGTGTGGTTAAATACAACAACACTACCAGAATCGCCGCCGCTGACGGCAACACAAAACTAAGTGTCAGATAAACCACTATACAGAATAGCAGCTCTATCAACGCGTTAAGATAACTGCAGAACGCATAAGAAACAGACACCGGTATCCGAGCCACCAGCCAGTGCCAAAGCAATGGTATATTTGACTTTCGGGAATAGACAATATTGGTATCAACCCCTCGAAACGCACTTTGTTGTGTGGTTTTAAGTTGCTGATAAAAATAAAAATGGGCGTCACTGTCAAAGCCGGGTAACTTTAGCCAGGCGGGTACAAACCGAAACAGCAGACAACAACTCGTTAGCACCAGTAAATCAACCAGCATGCGCATTTACCTGCAAATAAATCACGGCAAACAACACCAGATATAGCGTGCCAATCACCGCGAAAAACGACAACCAGCCAGTCCTTAGCACTGATTTCGGGTCAATAAATTTTTCTTCGACTTGCCGGATGTGCACTGCCGGTTCGGTAAACACGGCAGCAAGCTGCTGTTTTATGGCATCAAAACTGGCTGAGGCAATGTAGATATGGTCTACCGGTAATTTGCTTGCTGATTCGATGGACATCACATCCACCCCAAACAAACGCGTATTTTGTTTACCGGGATCATTATCGATAAACGCCATAACCTTGCATGTTTTCTTATAGTGTTGATAAGCTCTGGCGCCGGCGGCACCCGCGCCAAATATGATCACGTTTTTCATTATTAATTTCTTTACTCAACGGACTTAGTGATCGACTGAAGCTATTTCGAGTCTGCAACAGCGCACCAGAGTCTCCGCTTTTCTATTAGCATCTGTAAGTAAATATCGGCCTTGGCTCTGATTACTTAAACATGCGGATTACAAATTTACTATTCGCTCACACACCCTGGTCGGCAGCATCTCATCTCTAAGGTGTTGCAGTTGAGGTGCATCTGCCGCTGCATCCTTCTGCTCCCGGGACAGTAACGATACCGCGATGTTAACCGCCTGGTTGGAATTTTGCGACTTAAACACCTGATCTTTAAAGCCAAACTTTGTCATTACTCGTTTGGTATCGCCAACATCGGTAGCCACTGCCTGACAGCCGTACAATAAAGCTTCAACCAGCGCATTGGGGTAACCTTCTACCACCGATGTCTGGATAAACAGATCAGCATAATGAAAATATTCATGCACATTAGACACATTACCTGGCAGCATCACCCTATCCGAGAGCCCCAAGCTACGAATACGCTCCTCAACTTCTTCGCGCATATCTCCATCGCCCAGCAGAATGGCTTTTGCGTCAGGAATAGCCTGTATGATGCCTTGGATAATATCGATATATAACAAAGGATTTTTCACCTCGGTAAGTCGCATGGCAGCACAAATCAACGGGCCGCGCTTATAACTGACTAGCAGATGCTCTACGCTCTCATCCTGACCTACCGGGTGAAGCTCGCAGGCATTATCGATCACCGGCAAAGGCGCATTCAGCGACAACCACTGCTGATAATATGCCGATGCTGCCCCGGCGTTAGCATACAGTGTGACCGCCGGGTGACTCAGAACCCTCTGATACAACCGGGATATATCATTAAGTGTCAGATAATGCGGCAGCGTATGGTAAATGTCCGGCTTCGCGCTGCGAACAGACAATACAATTTTTGGCACATCGGTAATACACGCCGCCAATCCGGCGAAGATATTGGTTTGATCCATAAAAGAAATCAGTTTCGATGGTCGGATCTGACCAAGCAAATGACAAAGCCTTTCCAGTAAATAAAACTCTTTAGCCATTAATAGCGGAGCGATTTCATTAGCCACTGATTGGGGTGAAAAGTCAGCCGTTGAATCCACCGTTTCGCGAACAGTCGCTACAGATTGATGGCGGATTCCCATAGCAATCAATTCGTCCAGCCAGTCTGATGGCCGCGACGGCGTCCAGGTGATCAGGTGGACACGATAGCCTAGTTGCACAAACCCCTTTGCAACTAAATACATTTGTCGCTCGGCACCGCCAAAAGACAGACTCGGTATACACAAACACACACAATCCGGTGCAGCTAGATCATCGCCTGTCGTGTTCGGCGCAAAGGTAAAATCGGGAATACTAACTGATGAGAGTAATTGTTGGACAGGTTTATCCAGATAACAAAAGGTATAATCTCCCAGAGCCTCAATTTGTTTCGAAATCGCCACACCAAACTGACGAATATCCGCCACTACAATGATAATCACTTCGTTACTGTTGTACTCTTTAAGCACCGTTGGGGAGTACACATTCAGGCCATAGCGCAGTCCCGTGCTTTCTGCACTTTCATCCTGCAACTGACCGTCAATAATGCCGGCAAAAATGAAACCATATTGTTGTATCACGTAGGGCAAGATAGCAGCCACGCCCCAGGCAAAAACCCTTTTTTGAGAATGAAGAGCCTCCTGAAACAATTGTGGGGTTAACGCATTCATAATTTGTTTGTGTTGTTATTATCAGTCGTAGGGATATCGCCCGGTTCACCGCACTTATCTGGCCAGTGACACATATAGCTTTTCATATTCTTCCACCATGCGCTGCAAAGAGAAAAACGGATCGGCAGCGTTTTTTTGTGTTTGGCTGGCATAGTGTTCAATGTCTGCCACTAACACCGCCTGCTGCGACGGCGCTACAAATCGATGCCGCTCACTTACCGGAACACATTCCTTTACCCCGCCAATATCAAAACCGAATACCGGCAAACCGGTACTAGCGGCCTCTATCACCCCTAAAGGCTGATTCTCAGCCTCGGCACAGTACAACAGCATGTCGGCAGCATTGAGATACTCGTTCATCAGACAGGCATCCTCAACAAACCCGGTGCTAATATAATTAAACGCCTTAAGATGATGCCGCGCGGTATCATCAATACGCCCTATCACCAGTAAAGTGAAAACTACCTGACGCTGTTTCAGAGCTTTAAGTACACTTAAATTATTATAGAAACCTTTGAAAACATTACGGGAACTATTCGCAGTAATGGCAATAACAAACGCCTGTTCATCGATAGCTAATGACGCTCTCGCCCTGTTTTTCGGCATCGGATAAAACACAAGCTGATCAATACCATTGGAAATTACCTTTACCTTTATGGCTACCTTTTGGTTAATCATCTTTTTTAACCACTCAGAAGGGGAAACCACGGTCAGGTTGCTGGCATGGCGCAGCACAAATAACTTTATCTTGTACAAGAAGCGGGTAAAATCAAATTTGCTCTGCAACGGCCAGGTCCCTATCTGGGGACAAGGCCCACACTCGCTGCTAAAGCGCTCACAGCCCAGCGGATGAATGCAGCCCGCCGTAACCACCGAGCAATCGTGAGCGGTCCAGACTACAGGTTTAAAAAAACTCAAAATTAACAGGGTAAAAGGCGAGATTGACCCGGAGATATCGTGAAAATGAAACACGTCAGTTTGACGAAACTCCTTTTTAAGCAGCAGCCGGGGCAACTCCATTGGCAGGATTTCCGGGAATCCGAGAGTTCGTAAATGCCAATGTATCTTCTTGATCAACTTTTCAAACCGACCGTACAGCGGGCGGTTGATTTGGTTGAATCCCTGCCGGGAACTGCGGGATAAATGAATGACCGTATGTCCTTCAGCAGTCAGGTTTTGCGCCAGTTGTTCGGCAATTTTACTGGCGCCACCGCCATAACGATCGGCTTTACTAAGCAGACAAATACGCAGCTTAACAGGCCTGATGTCACTCATCGGTTTGCTCATTATAGGTCAAGAACATTTTCTTCCAGGCCTGCCATTTCGCGTCGGTGAGTATTCCTTTAGTCAGGAAATCAGGATACCTATAATGCCTGGTTATTCGTGCCCGCACGCCTAAATTAAGGATACGTTCAGAGGAACGCAGAAAACGATTGGCAACCCCCACGGTTCGCACGTTATCAAAAACGAAGCTGTCTGAGTTTATGAAGCGCTCAACGAATGCCTCCTCTAGCGGCACCGATGCATCTTCTTTCAATTCGTACTTATGGAAAACATAGTCGAAGGCCTGTAATTGGTGCAGGTAGTCAAGAATTACCCAAACCCTGGCATGATGCTGACTTTGGATAAAACCCGCCCCGGTGAACACATTGCCCGGCGAAAACAATACACATGCCTTACCCTTCGCAGCTGAAACTAACTCTTCATTATTGATATCCTGGGTAATAATCAATGCGCCCTGATTAAACTGGTAACGCTGGAGAAGGGTCTGCCAGTCAAACTGAGCTGACCTTATATAAATCAACACAGGGGAATCGCAAACTTCGCTGGCTGCAGGGATGACTTCCTGACCAAACCCTACATCCACACTAAGCCCCTCAAACTCAGATTCACAGATCCGTTGCATCACGCTGGCAAAATCATTGCTGTCGGTGAGTAACTTAACATTACAATTTTTGATCTTATGGCGGGCGTAATCTTTAAATCCCCGGTCTGCCAGAGAGTGGGTGCAGTCAAAAGCGCCTTTATCAGTGGTGATGGCAAAGAGCATATCGTCGAACGTCGACGACCAGTGTTGCCGTGCTTCTTCGCACACTTCAAGCACTTTTTCCTCACCACCGGCAATATTCAACAAGCGTGTAAACAGCGCATTGATGAAATTAACCGTCCCATATAAATAGTAAAATAATAAACTCTTGCCATGCTTGTAAGAGGCGAATAACAGCACTTTTTGCTGTTCAATCAGAAACTCAATTTCGGCTATCGAGGTAAACGGCTTTTGGATGTAAGAGCGAAACACACCGAGCTCATGCTTAAGGGTTTCGTCACTGTATTTATTATCAAGTTTGCGCCTGAAGTCCGCGTAATCAATTGGCGCAAATGCTTGGGTTTTCACTTCCTTAAGGGCCTGTTCCTTATCCTGGGATGTGGTTGTAATAAGGATATTTTCAGCCTGTAACGCGTTAGTACCGCTGATTTTTGCACCATCGGACGTGTTGTAGCAATCGACCTTGTGCTGCGCCAGCGACTGCTCGAGCATGACCTTGGCTACTTTAAACTCGTACTTGGTGAACACCCGGGACGAAAAGTTACCTTCCACCATTATTGAGGTATTGTTCTTATCTGCGTAATCGTAATATTCTTCGCCATCACCATCATAGTAACCTGATGCTGAGGAGTGGTGTTTTTTCTGTTCTTTGAAGCCTAAATCAACACCAAACAAATACACCTGATCAAAACCCAGGCTCAGGATAAGGTTGAGCGAAAAGTTCGACACAGTAGGAAAGGCAAATTTTAACGACTCGAACTCGCTGCGATTTAACACTTCCAGGGTGGATGTAGTGGACGACTCGCCGTCTTTAAAGGCCAGATAGCTGTTACGGTAAAGCTCCACGGTATCGGGGTGAATACCGTTACAGGAAAGCAGGTCAATCTGCTTTAGGTAATCATAATCAGCTACCGATGCGGCCCAGTCGAAGCTTGAGCGGTTTTGTTCAATCTCTGAATGAAAGTCCGGCGTAATTCCATAGCGATTGAGTGACTGCAGTGACGTACCACAAGAAATCAGTATCGCTTTGTCCTGCCATTCTTTTATAAATTCAATAGCATCATCCAGCGACGGGCCATTACCAATCAGAAAAACCGGTACATCTTTGGATTGCTGAGATAAATAGCCGGCGGGTTTCCCCTTCAGAAAAGACTGCTGACTTTTAATCACACTGTGGGTTTGATTGATACCATAATAAGCGTGATCAAAGTACTCCCCCATGGCGATAACAGTTTGCAACTGTTCACGTAGTTGAGCCACCGCAGAGTTAAGTAATGAATTATAGTAGGTCTGGTAGAAAAAGGTATTGGCCAGAATATACGGACCAATGGAATAAAAACGGTTTAACAAATCGCGGAACAGGTTACTGCCGTCATCACCGATATTCAGGTACAGGCGACCACCGTCTTTATCTATTTTGGTTAAGATGGCGTGCCAGTCAATTGCGAACAACGAGCTGTAAAAAAAGTCACGGTTTGGCTCACATATAAATAAATTACCGATAGTGTGATTCTCACACAGCGTCTCGAGCTGATAGCCTGCGCCAAGACCAAACATAATCAGTGATTTCACTTCCTCCGGTAAACGCAACTTCGACTCTTCGGCTTTCAGAAGCTCCTCGGTTTCCTGCACCAGTTGGTAGTGTCGATAATGCTTTAACTTTGTCCCGGCATAACCCAGCACTACACCGTCCTTAGCCGGTGCTTCGCAAAATCCCCGATAGCTTGCCCGACATTCCTCTTTCGCCTCTTGACCATACCAGGTGGTTAGATCGTCGCGCTTGGCAATATTGACGGCTTGTTCATTATTCCTTTCAACTACCGGCAGCCAGGAGCCCGGCTGATAATCTTTAAACTCCTGGTAAATATCCGGAAAGTACGCTTTAAAAGCCGCCATATTAGACTGATAAAGGGTGTTTTCTGGCGTTACCGACTGATAGCTGAGTATATCAGCGGGTAAACTCCAGGCCGGCAAATACTCGTTAGCCTTTTCTTCGGTATTAACGGGCAAACCATTTTTTTTGAGCTGAGACCAGCAATATTGACGCAACCCGCTCTCTACAGAGCGAAAAACCGGATGGTTGTAGTGCCGGTACAAATAAAAGCCGTCTACCTCAACTGCCTGACGGAGTTCTTCCATGTCTTCAATCAGGTTACGGCCGTCCATACCGTACTGTATATAAATACCGGTGCCTTTTTGATTGGCCAGGGTAAAGATATGTGACCAGTCACATAGTGTCACTGAATTTTTAAAATACGCCTCTTCGGGCTCGTATATCACCAGATGTTTTATGTCGTAGTCGTTAAGAAGCGTTTCGATATGCCAGCCGATCCCAACCCCAAGTACCACCATTACGTCAAAACCGTCTGGCAATGGCACAGCCGAGGCTTTTTGTTGATAGACTGGAAGTTCGGTTAATGTTTGCGGCTGCTCGCTATCAGAATTTTCGCACAGGGGGTGTGGCTCAGAGGCTGAAAAGTCTACATACAATGGGTGATGACAAAACAGTTCAAGGTGTCTTGCTACTTCCTTAACAGGCTCTAATCCATAGAGTGTGCGCCCGGTGCCCAAATCGACTAAATTTATGTCACCTTGCTTATTACTGAAGACCGATACGTAGCCTTTATCTTCAGTAGTAACGACATTCATCATCGACGGCATGCTCTGGGCGAAAGCATAAACATTTTTTTTATGTGTTTTGGCAATATGTCGCGCTAACTCACCGTCTAATAAAAGCTGCCTGTCTTCATCCGAATCCAAATGTAGCTTAATATTTTTTAACATGTATATTTATCCGGCATTCAAAGTAATTGAAAAATCAGACGCTTATAATCTGAACTTGCTGTGCTATCCCTAACTCTCTGGCTACGGAAGTAATATTTTTAACTATCTCTTGTTTAAACGCATAAGAGGTAACGACTATTTTGCGGCTACCTTTATTCAGCACCTGAGCAAGGCTTTCTACTTCGACGCCTTTTAGGCGATATGGCCCGTTGACGTCTGCTTTTCGATCAATCAATCGCTCAATAACAAAACCATTTGAGGCAGTCAGTTCATTAAACTGTTCAAAGAAAACACCAGCCCCATACAAGGTGAATTGCTGCCAGCCCCGCTCTTCTATCAGCTCAATCAGATTGAGAATATTAAGATAACTATCATTTAGCAGCAGACCTTCCCGGCGATACAGAAAATCTTCATCGATGACACTGCAAATCGCCTGAGGCCAGTGCAGGCGGCCTATCTGCCACTGCTCGTGCTCATGTAAGCTTTCTATCACCTGCTGTGTGCCCAACCGCTTAACTTCGGCGATTTGCGACTCTGCAATCACCGGATACGTTTTATCTGCGCCAAAATTATCCTGATGAAACAACTGAGTATACACAATGCTTTCATTGTAAGTAGGCAATCGCACATAGCGCGCCAGCATCGCTATTGCCTGATCAGCATTCACTGTCTCAAAGCCATAACGGTTGAAGCAATCAAAAAAGGTCTCTATTCCAGCGTAAAAGCTGTCAACAATAGAGGTATTTTCCGGGGTCGACTCGCCAAGAACCGGTTTGGCCTGCTCATCGTACCCCAGAGTGGTGCCCACATCGCCCAATAAAAAACTCTCTATACATTCAGGCGAGCGCCAGAGCATACGTCTGAGATTAAACTTATCATTGTGGGCACCGATGAAGCTCTCATACAGGGTACCCAGTCGCTGATAAATACGATTGGTAGAATAAAACAGCAAATTGGTTCTGGCCCGCTCACCAAGGGCCAGCTCAAGGTGACTCTGGATAGTACCGCCGTTACCCAGGTCAACAGTAATGCACTGCGATAACGGGGAGTCGACCTCGTTGTGGAAATACTCTGCGAAGCGGCGTTTTTCTGCCTCAATACGCTGCTGAACAGCCTGTTTTGACTTTTCGGCCTGCTGATAAAGTAAACTGAGGATGTTTTTGCCATTATGAAAAACACTATCGGAGTTTTTAAACTCCAGCGCTGAAAACTGTTGCAAAATGTCATCCTTCTCCAGCATAAAATCAGCGTAAAAATTAGCGATGGTATAACCCCTGCGCTTGATAAAAATATCCATCAGGCCGCTAAACCAGTCATCATCCTCAATATTCACTGCGGGCCAGAACGTAGACTTGCGTGACACATATAACCTGATAATCCGCAAACCACAGAGGCCTCGCTGTGCGAGCCGCTTTTCTATGAGGGGTGCAAAAACCTCTCCCTCGCGCATCAGACACAGCACATTACTGGCCTTGCTGGCCATGCTTCTATTGATAACCCAATCGCAAAAACTTAATAATGCCGGCCCCCAGGTGAAGCCTGAGAGCTCGAACGCGCTGGGCATAACCTCTGCAGGTTTGTGGGTTGAGGCCAGAAAGCGAACGGCATTAAAATCACATTGCGCTGAATACAGTTTACGTTCAGTATCAAGGATCCGCTTACTATCGAGTAATGGGCCAACACGCACTGTCTCTATACCAAACAGGTTGGCATTTTTGATATCTGCTATGGCGTTATCACCCACGTGCAGCCAGGATTCAAAAGGTTGGTCTGCCAGCTCAGCGACACGTTTAAACAAACCGCCCGAAGCTTTATTTACTTTATGTTCTGATGACACATAAAGTGGGATCGCCTGTAAAGCCGGTTCGTCATGAAAAAAGCAGTCGCGGATCTGCTTAGCCGATAAATACATATCGGAAATAAAGACCACTTTGACACCCGGCGTGTTTTGCAGCTTTAAAATAAGCGATTTAAGTGTATCGTCAAGAAAACCGTAACGGGCTTCTGTTGCCAGCTCAGCGTTTAACAGCAGGCATTGATCTGCTCCACCCATCGGTAAATGACCGATGATTTGCTCCAGGGTAACCTCTCGATGCTCTGTTTTATTTTTCAGCTCGCGTTCAGCATAATGCCGTAGCTCCTCGTACTCAGACGGCATCATGTGTACAGTTAGTTGCTCGGCCACTGCAGCAAAGGCTTCAGCAAATATGCGCGTTGGCCGGGCTACTTTGCGAAACACCAGGGTATCGAACAAATCGAAGGACACCATGCGAATATCACGCTGAGTCAGGCTCTGCTCAATGGCATGCGTCAACTGGCTCATAAGCATATATCATCCCTGGACTCAAAATGTGAGAGCAACAATGCCATTGTTTCAGCATTAGCTACGAGCGTGGGGTTATCCACTGCCCCGTTCCAGCTTTTAACCGGCGTTTGCCAGTCGCCGTAATGCTCCTGCAGAAAAATTTCAGGTTGTACAGGGAAACACAGCGGTCCGGCTGTAGTTTGTCTTACCTCAGTGGGTAAAAACCCGGCGGTACTTATCACATTAGCATTTGGCTCAAACCAGTAGGTTTTCTCGCCCACCTGATAGTGAATGATATAGTCCACCATCACGCCACCTTTGAAGGCCTGTAAAAATGCCGGTAAGCGGCCCTGGCTGAATTTAGCCGGTGCCGGTGATGCCCACGTATTGCCGTAGCGAGCCTGAAGGAAAGCTTCGGTTTGTGCCGGTACAAAAAACTTCAGTTCGCCAACCAGAAGCTCTTCGGGAGCCGCCAGTACATTGGCGTCCAGCCTGTGTTCGCAATTAAGATCGCGCCACATTCCCTTACCTTCTGCAAACGCGAAGTTAAACAGATTCACACGCCAGCCGGACTGCTCAACGGTTAACCCTTTGCCCTGCTCACCTTCACTGCTGACATACCATGAATCCACCTCCCCGAGGGCGGCGCCAAGGGCTACCAGCTCACTGTCGCTCATCGGCGGGATCAATAGCGATAAGGTATCAATTTCAGGATTCAGTTGCCCATCACGATATAGTGAAAGTAAAGTACCGGTGGTCAGCACATAGTCGATGTGCTGCTCTTCGAGACTTTGGGTAATGGCATGCAAAACTGCCAGGCCTTGTTGTAATGCCTGACTATCACGCGCGCCTACGAAATGTTTGCGGCATTCAAAACCAGCGGCTCTGAGCGCAGGTTCGAGCTCCCACACATTCTCAATCTGATGCTGATATACACCAAAATCGATATCTTTATCCCAAGGCAGAAAATCATTATCCCGCACCATGCCGAGCAAAGAGCCGCCAATCAGAATAGCTTCTATGCCGGCTTCATCCGACACTGCCAGTGCATCCCGGCACACCTGATGCACATTGGCATACTCCGAATAGATTTTATTAAGTGAATATTGCATTGTTATCTGTCGGTTACCGCGCATTTATTTATATTTTATCGGTTCAGCCTGGGAAAACATTAATGCAGGCGACGGTTTACTGCTCTGTGGTGATTAAACCCTTACTGAGCAGATTGTGCCCCAGCATAGTGGCTACCCACTGCTTGTCCTTTACCGGTTGAGAAAGCCAGCGCCCCTGCTCAAACTTAAACTGATATATCTGATTAAACAGTCGATCAAACCAGTACAGGTCATTTTCGTATAACAGGCTGAAATTAGCCGGTGTGTTACCTTTAAGCGTAGCAGAGTGAAAAAAGTAGCATTTGTCACGGTCATCCAACGCCAGCGACTGACCATGTCCTGCAATATCATGATTTATACCCAGCAGATCCAGAAATGTAGGGAATAAATCAAAATGTGACGAGTGGCTGATAGTTTTGCTCTCAAGCTTTGGATGAGTCAGCATAAACGGCACCTGAGTTTGTTCAGGGATCACAGAATTACTGTGAAAACTGTAACCATATTCGCCGAAGGATTCACCGTGATCGCCGGTAAACACCACGAGGGTATCCGACAGGTCCACCTTTTCAGCCAGCCGGTTTAAAAACTCATCAATAATAAAATCCACTTCCTCCACCGCATTCAGGTACAAAGCTTTCTGCGAGCTTCCCTGGTGCTGATTAAAACGCTGTTTATCCACCACCTCATACGGCATATGTGTCTGATCATTGATCAGGTGCAAAAAGAACGGTTTGTCACTCACCTGCCGGGCTACCTCATCCACCATATTCCACAGGCGATAATCTGCGGTGAGTCCATTGGCAGGAATATCGTCGGTTCCCCATACCTGGTCAAAGCCGATGCGTTCCAGCAGTTTCCAATAATCATACAGCCCGGTGTTAGCGCTATCGAGGAACAGAGTATGGTAACCCGCTTGTTGCAGTGCCTTGATATACCGCGGCTCGCCGCCGTAATAGGCTGAGTCAGGCTTATTGTAAGGGTTATTGGAGTAGAGGCCGGTGTACATTTGATTGGTCGACACCGTGGTGTTGGGGCATAAACTGAAGTGCTGTGATGACAGCCAGCGGTTAGCGTTAAATCGCTTCACCAGCGACGATTGCACTGGTGCGTCATCATAGGGCTGTACATAACACCCCAGCGACTCCATGGTAATAAGAATAACATTGGCGCCTTTACAATGGCCAAATAACTCGCTTTTTTGGGTGGGCTTAATAGCGGGCACATAAGGACGCAAGGGCTCTCCATCGGCAGTGTCCGGTGCGCTGAAATTATCACTTAACAAAATATTAGGCAGCAGGCTGGGCGTAGTAAAAAATTCAGCTTTTGCTTTCGCTACTGTGGCATAGCCATTTAATGTCAGTACCGCTAAAATTACCGCGAGCATTATTATGCCGTTGGCGCCAACCGGAATGCCCGGGATCAGCGGCAAACTGACCAGCAACCCGCCAATACAGGCCCAAATCATGCGGCTTTTCGCTCCAGTCTCAATAAAGCCGCCACAAAGCAACCATAAAGCACCTGCCAGACAGGCAGTAACCGCCCACATCTGCATGGCAGCAAAAATGAAGCAAGCGATTGCCATAAATGGAATTAACACCGCCGGTTTAAACCGTTTGAGTACCTCCAGCAAATGGGGAATGCCTTTCATCAGGCCTTTGGTGCCTTTAAAAAACCACATAATGGTTTCCCGGTTCACCTCAATCCGGTATTGCACAAACAGCATGGCATCAAGCCATATTAATACCGCATACAAACTCAGCAGCGCCGTACTGACAATAGCGGTAATACCGCTAAAGTGACATAAAGCAACGTGGCCAACTGACACCAGCAGTAACCAGTTAATGTCTGCCAGCGACGCGGCTTTACTGAGTGCCCCGCGCTTTGCCCTGAGCTGTTTATTCAGCAACAGTAATGGCAGTAGCGCCCCAAACAGCACCAGGCTCTGCGATAACAAGTTGGTTATGGTCAGCATAAAATCAGTCCGTTAACGTCGGTTTGACCCATACAGGGACCTAAAGCGATACTCACCAGAATACTTCCGGTAAATCCACCCCATCCCATACGGGTGCAAACTCCAGCGCCTTACCCAATGGCACAACACGCTTAAATTCCCCCTTTGGCGTAGTCAGTTGGTCAGTCACGGCGTAGCTAATTGTTTGTAATTTTGCTGAGCAGGCGATCTCATTTACCGTGCCG
>JAYZXK010000149.1:0-3638 GCA_036141415.1 Pseudomonadota bacterium | reverse complement strand
CGGTGAGCCCTGCACGGCGCTGCGCTTTTCAATGGGTACGCGCAGTTTATGAATGGCTCGGCGGGTTTTGACACAAAACGGACAGGCAAAAAAGTGGTAAAGGGTCATCCCCTGGGCAGCCTGAGCAACCTTTTGCTGTGCTTCCGGGGTACGCTTCACCCGACTCCAGCGGGTTAATACATCAACGGATACAATAACCAGACCCAGTGCGTTGCGAACAAGTTTTACAATCATTAACTGAATGTCCTCGGGTTGAAAAAAGCACGCAGTATAGTCTGTTTAACCGTTAAGAAAAAACCGTGTGACGTGAAAAAGCGCGGATTAACCCCGTAAACAACTCATCGGTAGTAAATGTATCGGCAAGATGGCGATTTAAACAGGTATGGGCGTTAAGTTTAACCCTGTCTGGGATGTTATTGAATGCATTACACGCATTCACCGGCGGAATAATGCTTTCCAATACATCGTCAATTAGCAAACAAGCATGCGCCAGCACAATTCTGCGCCCGCCCGGAGCGGACAGCACGCGCTGCGCTGTGCCCACAATTTTTTGACCATGAATATTCAGGTTATAGTCGCCATCACAATAAGCATGGGGTGTGGAATGAATTTCGGCGGTAATATTCAGGGAGGCAAAGAAATCGAGCAAACTATCACACAGCAGCTGGTAAGCGGTTTTAACCGCATAAGACTGCGCTGCTGTTAAGGTATACATGTGAGCAATATTCAGCATGGCCGGGCTTTGTGGTACCGGCGAACCGCCTGAACGACGCTGCAAAATGTCCCAGCCCCGTTGAGTAAGCCATTCTCGTAACGGCTCTGTTATCTGCCACTTTCGGCCTGCCGGCAAAACGATAGCGGGCGACGAACATCGCCACAGCAATATGGCCTGGCTAAAGCTACCCTGTTTTACCTGCTCCAGTAATAGCTGTTCTTTTTCCATCGCCTTCGCACAGGTAGTGGCTGGCAACCGAACTACCCGGTGCTTTTGTTTATCGCTCATCAACGTTGCAGTTAACTGTGAATACCCTGGCCAAATCACACCATATTCCAGCGGCGCTGGCCAGCACAATTGTGTTGCCATACAGCCTTGCTACAAAAGCACCTGTGCGCCTAGCGCTGCGAACTGCCAAATAACGCTTTCATCTGATTAGCCAGCTCAACAAACTTCTCTTTAATGGTGCGTTTTAGGCCAATATCCACGCCGCCCATTACCACAATACCTTCCACGGTAATGGTTGGCGCCTGGCGATCAGCAATGGATGGGGCTTTATTATCGAGACCGCCCATCAAACAAAACGCTTTGGTCACGACATTAACGTTTTCCGGTACTTTGATATCAATCCCCCCCATAATGCACAGGGTTTTGATGGTGACATTGGGCGTGGTAAATTCGGCATCGGTAAAGTCGATATCGGAACCGCCCATAATGTTAAGAACGCGAATTTCGGCTGGCACTTTCCAGCGCCCTGACCGATCCGACCCGCCCATAATATTAATTACTGTTTCATTGTCTGGCACATCACCCGCACTGTAATTGATATTCAGCTTTTTCTCTTTTTCGCGGGTGTAATCGCCGTCGACTTGCATGGTGAGATCGGCCGCGAGATCGGCAATTTCCTGATGGTCTTTGCTGGCCATCGCTTTATCCAGCCGACGTTCAAACGCATCGGCCGAAATCACTCCATGACTGTAGTGATAAATCAGCTTATCGATGACTTCTTCCCTGACCTGCTCGATAGGACGATCTTCTAGTTTAACCATGATGCTGGCTCCCTGTATTGTTCTATGCCATTTAAACTGCGTACTTTGAAGCAATTGCCGCGCCAGATAATAAATCATTAATTTTCATAAACTTATAAAAATCAGTGTGGCGCGGAATAAACCGTTAACACTAAGTGTTGGTCAAATACCCCGCTTTGTGGTCTGTCTGGCAAACCGTTCATAGGGCATGTCGATTAACCATTAAATCTGCTACATTACGATGTTTTACGCAGAACTCTTAATCAACAATAATGCTTATGTCTTCAATTTCTCTTTCCAACACGGCACTTCGTTCGCTGTTTTTCGCATTGGTACTGGCTGCCAGCGGCTGTAGCAGTATGCCACCAACCATCGACAGTGAGGTGATCGTTGCCGAAGCAGACACCTTCGATGTGATTGCACCGGTAGTTGCAAACCTCAATAACCAGTACGGTGCCGAAAACGTACTTATTGTTGCCGATATTGATAATACCCTGCTGACCAGCGCTACCGACCTGGGTGGCGATATCTGGTATCAGTGGCAGCGCGGCAAACTGGCTGTTAAGCCAACGCCGGAACAACAGGTGAGCTGTCTGTTTGAAGACACTATCAGCCTGCTCTACGAACTGGCGCCAATGAACCTTACTGAACCTATGGTTCCTGCGCTACTCAACAACTGGCAGGAAGCCGGCAATACCCTGCTGTTACTCACTTCCCGTGCGCCCAAAAACCGCCCGGCAACAGAGCGTGAACTGTTACGCCACGGCATAGATATTAGTCAGGCAGCGCTTACGCCTGTTGATAACGCTAACCCGGTATATCGACAAAAACTTGAGCGTGAAATGAGCTACAGCCGCGGCCTGATGATGACCACAGGGATGAACAAGGGCATCATGCTGGAGTGGATCTTAAATACCACCGAACGCCAGTTCGACGCCATCGTTTTTGTTGACGACTCGCATACCAATATTGAAAACATGGATAACGCCTGGCAGCAGCACAACACCGATATGCGGATTTTTCATTACACCCATGTAGAAGCCGAGCGCATAAAATTGCAGGGACAGATACTAACAGAGGTGCAGGCAGAGCGGATGGCCAACGATTACGCCAGACTAATGGCAACCATTAACGCTGTCTTTCCAGACAGATCGAATAACGGGCAGTGTTTAAATCGCTAAGCTATTGCTGATTGAGAACTCGATAAGACAGGTTAACGGCTCACCGGGTGGGCCGCCAGCCAGGCGTTAACCTGTGATTGCACTCTGCCACCAAGCATATCACCGCGACGTTTCATTTCAGCGCGCCATGCAGGATCATTGATATTATTCACCGCAGGCTGGGCATCGCGGGATTCCGCACCTGAATACAGATAATAGTCGGCAATAGTATGAAACGGTAACTGGCTGGTAAAGCGCGCTGACAGTTGGTTTATTGGCTGCTTACCCACCGGATCGCTCTGTAAATCTATAAGTGTCGGCACGCGATAGTCCTGAGTAAGCACCGGCCCCATATGCGGCCATATTGTTGCTATCTGTATGCCTTTGGCAGCCAGTCGTGCCACCAGGGAAGTAAATTCACGCTGTTGTGGCGCCAGTGTTACCGGCTTTTTTATTTGATGAAAGGTGCCAAACAACAATAACCCTTTGCGATTTTTTTCGAGTACTTGTTGTTCGATTCGCGTCACATAGTCAGCTTCGCGGTTGCTGGCTAGCTGCTGCCACTGCTCACTTGTTATAAGCTGCCAATTGAACGCGGGCTCGGCTAACACAAGGCGGATTTTTTTCTGATGTTGTTGATTATATTCATGTAAGTAAGTCATCAGGCGTGCATATTGCGGCGTTTGCCAGGCCATAAAATAGAGCGTATTGCGCCATATTTTCTGACGCTCGGAA
>JAYZXK010000148.1:0-2530 GCA_036141415.1 Pseudomonadota bacterium | reverse complement strand
ACTGACCTCGCAGCTACTGAAAATTGCCAACAGTGCGCGGTATAATTTTACTTCCCCCATCGAAACGGTAACCAAAGCAGTACAGGTAATCGGTACCCGCGCCACTTACGATTTAGCGTTATCCTACGGTGTTTCACACACGCTCAAAACGGTTGAAACAACCATCATCGACATCGACCGCTTCTGGGAACAAAGTGTAAGCTGTGCCTTACTGGCCAAGCACCTGGCAGAAAAAAAACGTATCAGGGAGTCCGAACGGTTCTTTGTTAGCGGATTACTGCACAACATTGGCGAGCTGGCTATGATTAAAGTGGCGCCCGACATGGCTAAGCGGTGCCTGAATACCGATAAAGACACTTCCTCCCTCTACCTGCAAAAAGAAGTCCTGGGCTTTACCTACTGCGACTTTTCTGCCGCGCTGCTCAAAGACTGGGGGTTACCACCAAGTATCTATCGGCCTATTGTCTCGTTACTGGAAACCGACCTTAGCCAGTTAGATACCGACGCCTTGATCGTAAAACAAGCCTATTTACTGGCGCAGGATAATGTTAACGCCGATATTAATGTGGGCTACCCTCCTGTTGGCCCGGCTTTACTGACTGCCCTGAAACTCACAGATAACGACGCCGAAGAGGCCCTGGATGAAACCAACATGCAGCTAATCAGCGTGATCCAGCTGTTTAATCCCAGTGCCTTTAATATCTTTTAATAAAAATGACCCGCAGTAAGGAGTTTATGCTATAGATATAGTCAACATTGATTGCCCGATATAGCAGAACATGGACATACTGAAACTTCGTCATTACGGCTTCATCTTTATTCTTTTACTGCTTACAGGCTGTGTTACCACCATTGGCAGAAATTTTCAAAAGCTCGAAGAGCCGCAGGTAACTCCTGGAGAAACAACGGCTCAGGACGTCATCGGGCTGCTGGGAAAACCAACAACTACAAACACCTTAAATCAGGGAACGGTTTATAACTATATTCACCACAATCGCAATGCCAAAGCGGTTAGCGCTGATGAAGTGGCAACCCGGTATCAGGTTTTCAACTTTAACAAACAAGACATTCTGACTGGCTATCAGTTTGGCAGTTCATTTGTCGAAGACAGTACGCTTTTCAACACTGATAACGTAAACAAAATTCACAATGGCCACAGCAAAGCCCAGGTTTTAAGGTTATTGGGCGAACCCTCTGGTATAGAGCGCTATCCTCGCGCCCCTGAGTATGCCTATGTGCTCGTTTACAGCTATCCCACAACAACGCACTCAGACAGTTCTTTCAGTATGATAAACAGCGTGGTTAACGTGGCCTTTGGCCACAACGATAAGGTGGTGCGGGTAGAAACATATAATCTGAACGCTGATTAGGACTTTTTAATGATTACCGACAAGGACGTTACGATGAAAAATGGCGTTGTTCTAACCACCCTCCTCGGTTTAATCCCAGTTATATTGTTGTTTTTTAGCACTTTTGTACATTCTCAGAGTGACGAGAAACCAGATGATATAGAAGTAGTGGATGTTGTTGGCCAACGGCCATTGAGTTACTACCGAAAACAACTGGTGAAAACCGAACTAGCGTTTTACGACATGTACAATGCCTTAACAGACCAAAAAGAGTTCAAAATAAGATGCAGAATGGAAAAGCCATCAGGTAGCCATATCGCGCGCAAGGTTTGCTACCCACAATACGAACTCTCTGCAATGGCATATGAAACTCAAATCGCCATGATCCCTAAAGCTCAGGATACCCGGGGCATAATCGAACCTTTGCCGACGTCAGCGGGCGTAAGAGAATTGGTGAAAAATGAAAAAAGAGCTGCCACTGAGCATTTGATAAAGCTCTTGACCGAAAATCCTGAATTACTCGAACAATATCAAGAACTAATCGCGGATATGGCAAAGTTTAAACAAGCGAAAAACGAACTTCAGCAGTCCAGATAAGGTGATTAATTTAGTGTTGCCGGAATTCCTGTCTTCCGGTGCATGTTTAGCGTAACCAAGATGTTGCTCGATCTCGGCGTTTAACGCTCGCTCAGCAACCTTTTTGGTGAGCTGTTTTAGTAATCCAGCTTCGCCGAGGATGTCATCGGGAGAATCACAGCCATCTAGAAGCTGATCGATAAGTTTGTCTGATATTGGCATTCTGAATTTCCTTTCAATGGGTTAGGAATGCCACTTACACAGATATTTTTACACTCTCTGGAAGAGCGCTTATCAACAGTGAGAGATGTCATAGACAAGCTCAATAAGTCTAACAACATCCAAATCACAGAACTGTATTACCAACTCAAATTGCAAGACCCCAACTTTAGAATAATTATAAATTTCAAACAATTAGAAACCTAAAAATTAAAATGAATTCCTAAGTTTTTAAAGAGTAACCGTCCGGAAATCCCACTTATCGTTTAGCAAACTGCCATGGTAGTAGCTGCTCGATATCTGTTTCGGGTTTGCTGAGCTGTTCCAGGCAGTTCATGACATACTCGAACACATTAAGGTCATTTGCCTTTGCGGTTTCGATGATG
>JAYZXK010000147.1:0-6506 GCA_036141415.1 Pseudomonadota bacterium | reverse complement strand
GGCCGGTCATTGCTGAGCTCATGCTGATACTTTGTATTCGTTCACGCATTGCTTGCTTCATTGCATTCGCGTTGCTCTGATCGCCGGCAAACAGTGACATGAGTTCAAACACACCACTATTAAGCAGTGGCTCCGACATTTTCACCATCGAGGTGGCAAATTTTTTATCTTCTTCTTCAATTATTTTAAAATCGCCGCGGTACAGGGCATTTATATAAACGGCTCCATCGTCTTCGGCGCTAAGTGGCCCTTTGCCTACCCTCTCGATATAGGCAACCTGGTCAAGTGCTTCCTGCCTGCGCTTTTTAGCATCAGTGATTTGCTGCCATGCTTTGGAATGTTGCTTATCTGGCTTGATATATAATTCTTTGCCTATCTTTTCGAGGTCAGCTGCAGAATCGGCAGCTGTTATGTTGGATTGAAAGGATTGAAGTAATGCGTTGTAGCTGGCATCGCGCTGATCATAAAGCTTATCTAACATTTGCTTTATTGCGGGCTGCGTATTAAAAGCAATAAACAGCTCTTTATTTTCCTCGTACCATGCTTTGGAAGCCATTAAAGCTTCCTCGGGTGATGAGAAATCAGCACTGGCAGGAACACTATGCGAAGCAAAGTAACCGGATAATAATTCAGGGATCTGCTGAGCGATGTATTGCCTGACTTTATCCTGAGTTCGCAGATCGGTAGAAAACCAGTTTGCTAATGTCCGGGGTTCAGCCGCGTTAAGCAATGCTTTGAGGTTACCATTCTTAGCCAACGCCACGCGGGCATCAATTTCCGCAAAAATATCTTTGGTTTTTGCCTTTTCAATGGTGTTTGTTACCGTGGCTTTGCCTTCAGCCTGCTCAGCGGGCCACAACGCATTCATAATATAGTGTGATTGCACTGCAAACTCACTCAGGGCATCCTCATCGCCCTTAACAGCAAGATTATTAACCGTTCGCTTTTGCCATTCATCTCCCCCGTCAAGCGCCATGCCACCAAGGCCAGCACTGGTATAATCAAAAACGCCTCTGGCATCGCCAAAGCCACTGGCAATCACGTTTAAATCGCCTTGTCTTATTTTTAACCCCGCATCCCTGGAACACACCCTGGCTAACTCGTACTTGTAACCTTCACGTAGTTCGTCGTCCATATCAAACAACGCTTTATCAAAATGAGGGTTAAACACAGAAGGTCTGAACAGATTGAGCAGCTGTACCGGCTGTAATGCTCTGCCTGATGATTTACTTTGCGTAGTCATTTCACCCAGCCAGGCTTGCAATGCTGGCATACAACCCTTGCCGCTTTTTTCACGTAACATGGCATGACGACCGCTTGCCACATCCTGTTGCTGTATCCTCAGCTCCTGCAACTGTTGTGTTAACGAATTGGCTGCTTCATGATTGCCATCTCTTCGGGCCTCAGCGATTTTTGTTTGCAGTTCGGTGATTTCGGTATTAAGGGCACTCATTTGTGCATTGATTCTTTGCCTTTTCTTTTGCTGAAGCTGTTGCTGCCTTGCCCTGACTTCTTCGCCAGCGTGCATTTTTGCGGCATTATTCCGGGCACTCTGACTAAACAAATCATTCATTTGCTGGCGGATCTGGTTTACCCGTTCAGCATCGCCTGCAGCTCTGGCTTGTTGAGCTTCAAGGCGCAATGCATCCATTTTTTGCTGCACCTGTTGCTCTTTTTCTTTTAGCTTTAACGCTTTTAAACGGGCTTCTTCGATAACCTCCCTGGGCTCGGCAATACCGTGCAACATTGCAGGGAGTGTAAAACCTTCAGTGAGAATAAATGGTGCAGTGGTGTTACCAGCTGGCCCGCCATAGAATACATACATCTGTGTGTTATCTTTGTTTAACGCGGCAAATAAAGTAATGACTTGTTGTCGGGGGGGATGAAACTGCAACTTGAGTAAATTAAGCGCCGCAAAATATTCTCCCCGAAGTGGATATATTTGTGGCTCAGTTAATGGCATGGCGGCATCCAAGGTGGCGACATCAATAATCACCTGGCCGCTTACAGGTTCACCCTCGCCAAACTGCAAAGCCAGCGCCTGCCCGTGATTAGCGCCGCGAGCACGCTCCCTTCTCATTGCAGCTCTCTGCTCACGTGGGTTGCTGAGTGCGCCTTCAGCCGAGGTTACAGCCGCCCCTTTATCGAGGTTAACGGTAATGAACTTTAGCTTGTCACGTTCCGGTAGCAGTCCTACCCAGTGCTCAGGAAGGCCAGTCGCATACGCCGTTGCCGAGAGTACTGAGACAATAACAACGACTGCTGCTTTTAATAGTTTTAGCATGACTCATCTATCCCTTGATAAGTTTCTGTTTTTCCAGTTTTACAGCCTGAAAAAGCAGGTATCCATATATAAAAACATACATATAGAAACATTCGTCTCTAGCATAGCCTATAAAAGTTCAGGTTACTAAATGAATGTCTTTTAAAACCCAAAACAACCTTAACTAATGCAGTAGTTTGCGAATATACGCACCAATAAAAACGCTGATAAACACAATTCCAGCAACGGATTCTAATAATGCATATGGCTGTACTACTTTCATGAAAGATTTTTCTCTGGCACAGAGTGGCCGAGTTTTTTTAATTCATCACGGAGTTTCATCGCCATCATGGAGGAAAAAAACGATTGATTATAAGGATTAACTTCCCAAGTATAAAATTCCGCCATAAAACGTTTCTCCTTACAAGCGCTAGCTGAACAATCCACAATAGTTCTTTCAGGCTAACACTCACCGCATCCGGCATTAGAACATCATTTTGCAGGTCGCTGATCATCCGGTTATGTGCCTCGGTGTAAAGCGCCCTATCTTTCTTTTAACGATTCCAGTTGCCGAGCAGGACACCTGCGATAGACTCCGAATACCACTATCACAGTCTCAATTACTAGTGCAGTCCAATGCTGGCGACGCAGCGCCCTTGCAATCCGGTGGATAATCATCACTGACTCCTTATATTGTTGTAAGCACAAACAGGTGGTTCACTGAATTTGGTTCAAATGTGGTGTGCTGGCCTTTACCAGACAGCCCTATTGATTTGATTTTTGGGGCTTATGGTTACAAACATCAGGTTGCCCCCCCTGGTTCACCTCTCAGGCAAAACCCGCCTGCACTATTACCTTAATAAGGCAGGTCGCTGCGGCAACAACAACTATCAAAGACACGACAAAAGTACGGCAATCGGATATAGGCTACTGGGTTTGAGACAAAATGATTTTCGAAGCATTGTAAAGAACAAGGTGGGCGTTGATTTTGTTATCAGTGTTGAAAACAAAGAAACTTTGAAAAAGCGGTCTCAACACGTCTTTTTCATTACGAGCAAAACGCGCAATGGTGGTGCTCTATACTGGTTATCATGCGCCAATTTAGGTCATTTGTGGGATATTAGGTATTCCACATACAACTTATCTCATTGTTTAATATGAAATTAATAACATGGCATTGTTAATGCTTTAGTTTGTAAATAAATTGATTCATAAACACGATCTATGTGTTTGAGCAAAGACGCTCATGCTGTGCCAGTTTGCTGGTAGCGGTATGGGCGTTTTTTTGTGCCCGAAACTTAATATCGATTAACCAATACAGGAAGCTAACATCATGATTACCGATCGTACCCAGGTTACTGCAATGATCCAGTCTGCCAAAATTACCAAGGGCATTAAATGGTCTGAAATCGCCGAAGTTGTCGGCCAGTCAAAAGAGTGGAGCACCGCGGCGTGTTTAGGTCAGATGGCCATGACTAAGGAGCAGGCGGAAGGAGTAGGTTCACTGCTCGGACTCAGTGATGAAGCTGTTGCGTGGCTGCAGATTGCTCCCTATAAAGGCTCTTTGCCCACTGAAGTCCCTACCGATCCGTTAATTTATCGCTGGTATGAGCTGGTAAATGTTTATGGCACCACGCTCAAAGAGCTTATCCATGAAGAGTTTGGTGACGGTATCATGAGTGCTATTGACTTCTCCATGGATTTGCAGCGCGAGGAAGACCCTAAAGGCGACAGAGTTCACGTTGTGATGTCAGGTAAATTCCTGCCTTACAAAATGTATTAAAGGTTTCATTGGCTGTTCCCGGCCGGTTTCGCAACCTGACAACAGTTAGGTTGCGCCTTTTCTATTTACTGCTTTATCAATTTTAACCGAAAAACTGTATGCCCTGTCCAAACCTACACTACAGTGCCGTGGTAATCTGGTAGCATAGCGCTATTGATTAAATGGCTTTTTCGCCCTCCCCAATTTGTAATCCCAATAATGACGCAATCTTCGGTTTTTACTTCCCGCTTTGTCTGGTTTTTGTGTGGACGCGGTATCTTTAGTGCCATTGAGTCTATTATGGCAGTGGCATTTGCCTGGCACTTGTACGAACGCACCGGCGATCCTTTCGATTTAGCGCTGGTAGGCCTGTTCCAGATTGTACCGGTGTATTTATTATTTCCTATCACCGGTTGGGCGGTAGACCACATCTCCCGCAGCAAAATTTTGCTAGCTGGGGCTACTATGCAACTCGCGGTATTAAGCGGCTTTGCACTATTAATGATGACACCAGACTTTAACAAGTGGTTCCTGTTAGCGTTAATCAGTCTGCACGGATGTGGTAAAGCATTTATGTCCCCGGCATTACAGGCAACGTTGCCAAATCTGGTACCGCCACACCATTTAAATCAGGCCGTGGCTATCACCAGTACGGTGTGGAATATTGCACTTACTGTGGGCCCGTTTGTGGCGGGTATTCTGATTGCGCTGTTAGATCGCAATATCTATTGGTTATTGGTCGCCGCGGCTAGTGCCACCCTCACCTGCTTTTATCAGATCCCAACCATGGGTGCAGCTAATACCGGTAAAGGCAAGCGGGACTTACTCGGCGGCTTGCGCTATGTCTGGCAAAATCAAATTGTACTGGGTAGCCTGAGCCTGGATTTGCTGATTGTGTTGTCAGGTAGCGTAGTCGCTCTGTTACCCGTATACGCAGCAGATATTTTAAATGTGGGGCCAGAAGGGCTCGGCTTCCTTCGTGCCATGCCGGCTGCCGGAGCGGTATTAATGGGTATTTACTTATCCCGCTTCAAAACAGAATTCGACAACACAGGTACAACCCTGTTTGTTTCGCTGGGCGTATTTGCCCTCTCTATTATAACTTTTGCGCTTTCTGAAACGCTGTGGCTTGCGGCCTGCGCGCTGTTTGTATATGGCGCATCCGACATGATAAGCGTGGTTATTCGAGGCGCGGTTGTGCAGTTAAATACCCCGGATGCACTGCGTGGCCGCGTGAGTGCAGCCAATTCTATTTTCATCGCCTCTTCCAACCAGCTTGGTGATTTTCGCGCTGGCGCCGTTGCAGCGGCTCTAGGGCCGGTTGGAGCCACCTTACTTGGCGGTGCCTGTGCTATGGCTGTGGCGGCGGGTGGCGCCTTTTGGTTTAAAGATCTGCGCCGGTTAAAAAAGATCGAGAATTAACGGATATAAAATAGAGGCCCAGCAAAACAGAGCCAGCATGATCGCCACAAAAACCGCCGCCGAACCAATATCTTTGGCTTTTCCACTGAGCTCATGAATTTCCGGGCCTATTCTATCCACCGCGGCTTCTATGGCACTGTTGAGGAGTTCCACAATAATGATTAACAGCAAGCTGCTAACCATTAGCACACGCTCTACCGCCGTTACATCCAGCCACAAGCTTAACGTTATACCGAATACCAACAAAGCCAGTTCCTGACGAACCGCGGGTTCACTCAAAAACGCAGCTTTCAGCCCTTTGAGTGAATACCAGGTTGCATAATATAACCGTTTAATGCCGGTAACTTTGGTGACAAACATTACTGCTCCATAACTGCTCTGTGCATTACTCCGCGCTTATTTATACCACAAACTCGGGCTACCGCTATGAATGTGTGGTGTATAGATTGCAATATAACTCATTGGGTCATTTTCTGAAGTGTAGTGCATAGCGATTAAAGGAATCTTAAGTCATGGAATTTATTGAAGTTTTGACAACAAAGCAAAGCATGGTTGCTGGCGGCTGCCTTGCCATTATCGTGATTTTATACATTGCAAAACGCCTTTTTCTGGTGCGTTTACGCGCACAGATGCAGCAACAGGATAGTGAACACAATCATTTTTATCAGGTACTGATCCTTGCTCTTAACGCTCCTCTAAACCTGACAATATTTACCATTTTGTTGTGGCTGACTCGCTACGGAGTCACTATCACCGGCGTGTTAGCTAAGGAAGATACCGAAATTCTGGGCCATGTAATCAAGGCCATGGTCATCATTACCCTTATCTTGTTTGTAGAGCGTTGGGTCACCTACGCCATTAAAGTGTATGCTGCACGCTCTCCACTGTTAAATAACACCCGCAGCATTGCCAGCGGCGCCATCAGAGCGCTGCTTATTGGCCTGTGTATATTGCTGGTGCTGGGGTCGCTGGGCATTTCTGTAACCCCCTTGATTGCTTCACTGGGGATCACTTCCCTGGCGGTAGCGTTAGCCTTGCAGCCTACCCTGGAAAACTTCT
>JAYZXK010000146.1:0-3270 GCA_036141415.1 Pseudomonadota bacterium | reverse complement strand
GCCGTCGACCTGGCTTGTCGCTATGCCGGCGACCGGTTTGTTATCCTGATGCCGGAAATTGCCGCCGATGAGGCCAGCGAGTTTGCCCGTCAGTTAGAGTGCAGTATTCGCAACGTGGCATTCAGAAGTGGCGGCCAGACTACCGCGATTTTTCACTCAGTGCGCAGTGTCAGTGCCCAGTTGCAACAGCAGGTAACGCTGGCTGAAATGATGGCTGGCCTTAATCGTCAGTTAGATGAGACTTCCCGGCAGGCTGCCTGATGACGCACTACACTTTGCTTACCCGCACCGATAAAGCCCTGCCTGCCAGACAGCTTGCCCAAAGCCTGGTGCAGGTTGCCCTGGCCCGTGGTGCCCCTGAGCAAAAGCTGTTGCGTGGAACGGGAATTTTTAGTGAAGACTTACTTTCTGCAAATCCACTAAGCTGTAGTCAGCTGCAACGTCTTTGCAGTAATGCTACCCAACATTACAAGGGCTTCGATCTGGCCTTTCAGTTTGGCCATCATCTGGTGTCGGCATTTGTTAACGACGCGCTGCCATACTTTACCCATGCGCGGAATTTTGGCGAATGCCTGCGGGCACTGCCGTCCTTTCAGACCCGCCTTTATCCTTTTGTTTCCGCTTTTCGCTATGACGAGGGCGACGATATACTGCTGGTTTTACAGGACGCCATGGGCAGTGGTAAGCAGTTTCGTTTTATGGCCGAAGCCTATTGCGCGGCGCTGGTGGCGCTGGCCCGTCACTGCACCGGAAAACGGCTGGCGTTACACTTTTCCTTTCCTTTCGCCCGCCCGCGGCAGATCCAGGAATACGAAGAGGGCCTGGGGTTCAGACTGGCTTTCGACCAACCTTTTTTTACCATCAAAGTGGCTAGAGCAGAGCTGGCAACACCGTGTTTACAGCCCAACCGAATGTTTAAGCAGTTTGCCTTGCGGCGCTTTCTGGAGCAGCGGGAGTACCGCGTAACTTTGCTTGATGCCGTGCGCTATTACCTGCGCCGCAGCAGCAATGCTACCTTACCGGCTATTGCTGGTGAACTCGGCTTAAGCCCGGCATCACTAAAACGCAAACTGGCGGATCACGACACCACTTTTAGTTTGTTGCACGACGATATTCGTCGTCAGCAGGCCATCTATTACCTGCAGGTGCAAAAGCTTAATAATGAGCAGAGCGCGCTAAAAATGGCTTTTACGGATATCACTAACTTCCGTAGGGCAGTCAAGCGCTGGACCGGCCTGACCCCTAGTCAGTTGCGGGAAGTGTAATAGTAATTGAAACAAAAAGGCCACCCCGAAGGATGGCCTGATTTTGCGTTTGGATTGGTATTATTTATAATCCGGCATCACTTCAAGGCGTGCTACGCCTGAGTCGATAGCGGCCTGAGCTACGGCTCTGGCAATTCGGCTACACAGGCGCGGATCCATGGGTTTAGGAATGATGTAATCCTTCCCAAAGGTCAGGCTGTCCACGTTACTGGCTTTTAATACCGATTCAGGTACCGGCTCTTTGGAGACTGAACGCAGCGCTTCTACTGCAGCGACTTTCATTTCATCGTTAATGGCAGTTGCCCGAACATCCAGTGCGCCGCGGAAGATAAACGGGAAACACAATACATTATTAACCTGGTTAGGGTAGTCAGAGCGACCGGTAGCCATAATTAAATCAGAACGGGTAGCCAGCGCCACTTCCGGTTTAATTTCCGGATCCGGGTTAGAACAGGCAAATACCACCGGGTTAGGCGCCATCAGTTCCAGTGCCTCAGGCGGCAGTAAATCCGGGCCGGATACACCCACAAAAATATCTGCGCCGTCCATCACGTCTTCCAGAGTGCGTTTGTCGGTGTTGTTGGCAAACAGCATCTTGTGCGGCGTGAGGTCGTCACGGCGGGTATGGATTACCCCTTTACGGTCGAGCATATAAATGCGCTCACGCTGGGCACCACATTTGATTAGTAATTCCATACAGGCAACGGCAGCGGCACCGGCACCCATACACACAATCTTGGCGTCGCCGATTTCCTTGCCCTGAATTTCCAGTGCGTTAAGCATACCGGCGGCCGTTACAATTGCGGTGCCGTGTTGGTCATCATGAAAAACCGGGATCTTACAGCGCTTGATCAGCTCCTGTTCAATCTCAAAGCATTCCGGCGCTTTAATATCTTCCAGATTAATACCGCCAAAGGTGTCGGCAATATTGGCAACCGTATTAATGAATTCTTCGGTGGTGCGGTGCTTTACTTCGATATCAATCGAGTCAAGCCCGGCGAAGCGTTTGAATAATAGCGCTTTACCTTCCATTACGGGTTTGGAGGCCAGTGGACCGAGGTTACCGAGCCCAAGGATTGCGGTACCGTTACTGATAACAGCAACCATATTGCCTTTGCCGGTATAGGTATAAGCAGCGTTGGGATCTTCAGCGATTTCGCGGCAGGGTTCCGCTACGCCGGGGCTATAAGCCAGGGCGAGATCATCAACACTTTCTGCCGGTTTAGAGAGCTCTACGCGGATCTTGCCCGGCGTAGGTTTTGCGTGGTAGTCGAGGGCACGTTGGCGAAAATCTGACATTTTTGTAAGTCCTGTAATTTTTATCTTGTAAGCCAGTCGCTAGGTTATTGTTATTATAGGCGAACTGTATCACAGCGCATGTCATATGGCATGGTATCTATCAACTGAAAAAGTGATAGTACCTTACAAACTTGTGAATGCTATCTAACATAACGCGAACAGGCTTTGAACGCCACGTTGCCGAACAAATAATCGTAATTTGTTTTAGTTATGGAAAATGGTTTTACCATTTGCTGAATCAATTAACATAATGATAAAAAACAGGCATAAAAAAAGCGCCGTAAAGGCGCTTTTTCTTCAAGGCTGTTTCTGCAAGATAGGGCTTATTTTTTGCCCAGTGCGCCAAAACGCTTCTTGAAGCGGTCAACACGACCACCGGTGTCAACGTTACGTTGCTTACCAGTGTAGAAAGGGTGACAAGCTGAACATACGTCCAGGTTGATGTCTTTGCCCAGTGTTGAACGAACTTTGATTACATTACCGCAAGAACAGTTAGCAGTAATTTCTTCGTATTTAGGGTGGATATCTTGTTTCATGGGATTACCTCAAAATAAGGCCGCATCGCTAACCAACCCGAAGTTGGCCACCATACGTGACTAATTTTCACTACAGACGACATACCGCCTGCTTTTTAGAGCGGCGCATATTAATGGATGCCGAATAATCAATCAAGTATTTTCGTGCAATACTTTGCTATCCGCATGTT
>JAYZXK010000145.1:0-3888 GCA_036141415.1 Pseudomonadota bacterium | reverse complement strand
CAAGCTTCACTTTACAATTTTTTAACTTATTGTTGAATCGCTGCCATCCCTTTAGTGACAAGGCTTCAAGCGAATACAGCAGTTAAGGTAACACAACTTTTGGGACTTTGAAGCCCCTAAAGTTAAAAAAAACGGCTTTTGCCACACCATATGGATAAAAATTAACCAAAAGGTCCAATAAAACCGCTGTTACGCAGCATTGACGCGCGCTTCAGCGGTGTTTACTGGTGATTTATTCGCCGTCCAGTGCAACCGGTTTAAAACTTTCGACCGGTTCTTGCAACGCAATATCCAACACTTCGTCAATCCATTGTACCGGATGAATGTCCAGATCTTGTTTTACATTATCCGGAATTTCTTCCAAATCACGTTCGTTTTCCTTTGGGATCACAACGGTTTTAATGCCGCCACGGTGTGCCGCCAGCAGCTTTTCTTTTAAGCCGCCAATGGCAAGTACTTCACCACGCAGGGTGATTTCACCAGTCATCGCCACTTCACATTTCACCGGATTGCCGGTTAATGATGATACCAACGCGGTACACATAGCAATACCCGCACTCGGACCATCTTTTGGTGTTGCCCCTTCCGGCACGTGCACATGGATATCCCGTTTTTCGTAAAAGTCGCCGTTAATTCGCAGCTTCTCTGCACGAGAACGCACCACGGTCATTGCGGCGTGAATAGACTCTTGCATCACATCACCTAATGAACCGGTAGAGGTCATTTTACCTTTACCCGGAACCGAGGTGGTTTCAATGGTTAACAGGTCGCCGCCAACCTGAGTCCAGGCAAGGCCGGTAACCTGGCCAATCTGGTTATTCTTGTCGGCTTTACCGTAATCAAAGCGCTGCACGCCAAGGTAATCCTTAAGATTCTCCTGGGTGACCACAACCTTCTTAGTGGCTTTATTCAGCAGAATGTCTTTTACCGCTTTACGACACACCTTGGAGATTTCACGCTCCAGTGAACGTACCCCAGCTTCGCGGGTGTAGTAACGAATCATGCCAATAATGGCTGAGTCGTCGATCTCGAGTTCGTTTTTCTTAAGGCCATTACGCTCGATTTGCTTACCGATTAAATGGCGGGTTGCAATATTGAGCTTTTCATCTTCGGTGTAACCAGACAGACGAATAACTTCCATCCGGTCAAGTAACGGCCCCGGGATATTCATGCTATTTGATGTAGCAACAAACATCACGTCTGACAGGTCGTAATCCACTTCAAGATAATGGTCGCTGAAGCTGCTGTTTTGTTCCGGATCGAGCACTTCGAGCAGTGCTGATGCCGGGTCGCCGCGCATGTCTGACGACATTTTGTCGATTTCATCAAGCAGGAACAGTGGGTTCTTGACTTCTACCTTGGCCATTTTCTGGATCAGCTTACCCGGCAATGAGCCAATGTAAGTCCGGCGGTGACCGCGAATTTCGGCTTCATCTCGGACCCCACCCAAAGCCATCCGCACGTACTTACGTCCGGTAGCCTTGGCAACAGACTGACCGAGCGAGGTTTTACCAACCCCTGGCGGCCCTACCAAACAAAGAATGGGGCCTTTCAGCTTGCGCACCCGCTGCTGAACGGCAAGATATTCAATAATACGTTCTTTAACTTTTTCCAGGCCGTAATGATCGGCATTGAGGATTTCTTCAGCCTTCGCCAGGTTCTTTTTCACCGCTGAACGCTTGTGCCAAGGCACGCTGGTGAGCCAGTCGATATAACTACGCACTACGGTGGCTTCCGCTGACATCGGCGACATCATTTTCAGCTTTTGCAGCTCGGCTTTGGCTTTTTCTTCAGCCTCAGCAGGCATTTTCGCTTCTTCAATTTTCTTGCTCAGCGCTTCAAACTCATCCGGCGCATCATCCAGCTCACCCAGTTCTTTCTGAATGGCTTTCATTTGCTCGTTGAGATAATACTCACGCTGGGACTTCTCCATTTGTTTTTTAACCCGGGTACGGATTTTCTTTTCAACCTGGAGTAAATCAATCTCGCCTTCCATCAGTGCCATAAGATACTCAAGACGCTCGTTAACGCCTTTCATCTCCAGCACTTTCTGTTTTTCGACCAGCTTAAGCGGCATGTGCGCTGCCATGGTGTCGGCCAGACGAGCAGCATCGTCGATCCCATTTAATGAAGTGAGGACTTCAGGTGGGATCTTCTTGTTTAGTTTCACATAGCCTTCGAATTGCGAAACCGCCGAACGTATCAACACTTCCTGTTCACTTTCAGGCAGATCTTCGTCGGCGGTGCGGTTAATGCCGGCAGTAAAATAAGGCTCGGTTTGGTTGTATTCTGCAATTTCGCCGCGCACATTACCTTCAACCAGTACTTTTACTGTACCGTCGGGTAGCTTGAGCAATTGCAGAATGGTGGCGATGGTGCCTACAGAATAAATATCATTGGTATCGGGTTCATCGATCCCTGCATCTTTTTGCGCAACCAGAAAGATCTGTTTGTCGCTGTCCATAGCCGCTTCCAGGCAACGAATGGATTTTTCTCGTCCAACAAATAAAGGTATGACCATATGGGGGTACACAACCACGTCCCGTAAGGCCAGTACAGGAATTTCAATGCGATTTTCTCGCTCTGACGTCATACTTCTTCTCTAACTTTTTCTATTAATGAGTGTTTATATGGGGATAGGCAGACAAAGTTCAATCAGCCTAAGAATGTTTTGTACTATTTTCAGCTTTGATGTGCCGACTATTCAATACGTTGAATCTAAGATAGCGCAAAACCAGAGAGTTTTGATACAAAAAAGGCCCTTTAATTAGGGCCTTTTGCATTTTTCTTATTCACTTGCCGCTTTTTTATCAGCGTTGTCGTAAATCAGGATGGGTTTCGATTCTCCGCGGATAACCGTTTCATCGATAACCACCTTGGACACGTTGTCCATGGACGGTAACTCGTACATGGTTTCCAGCAGAACGGCTTCCACAATCGAGCGCAGACCACGGGCACCGGTTTTACGCTGCATCGCTTTTTTGGCGATGGCAAACAGCGCGTCTTCGCGGAACTCCAGTTCGGTATCTTCCATGGCGAACAAGGCACCATATTGTTTAGTAATAGCGTTCTTCGGCTCTTTCAGAATCTGAATCAGTGCTTCTTCGTTGAGCTCTTCCAGGCTGGTCACAACCGGTAAACGGCCGATGAATTCCGGGATCAGGCCGTACTTCACCAGGTCTTCCGGCTCTACCTGTTTGAACAGTTGAGACACTGCCTGTTTGTTCTCTTTGGACTTCACTTCGGCACCAAAGCCCATGCCGCTGCCTTGCGCTGAACGTTGCTCAATGACTTTATCCAGACCAGCAAAGGCACCGCCACAGATAAACAGGATCTTAGAGGTGTCTACCTGCAAAAACTCTTGCTGTGGATGCTTACGTCCGCCCTGAGGAGGGACGGAGGCAACCGTACCTTCAATCAGTTTCAGCAGCGCCTGCTGCACCCCTTCACCAGATACATCGCGGGTGATGGACGGGTTGTCAGACTTACGGCTGATCTTGTCGATTTCATCGATATATACAATACCGCGCTGGGCCTTCTCTACATCGTAATCGCATTTCTGTAACAGCTTCTGAATGATGTTTTCAACATCCTCACCCACATAACCGGCTTCGGTCAGCGTGGTGGCATCGGCCATTGTGAAAGGAACATCCAGCAATCGTGCCAGCGTTTCTGCCAGTAACGTTTTACCGCTCCCAGTAGGGCCAATCAGCAATATGTTACTTTTACCCAGTTCAACACCATCATGCACGTCGCCGTTACGCAAACGTTTATAGTGGTTGTATACTGCGACCGATAACACCTTTTTGGCGTGGTCCTGACCGATCACATAGTCATTCAGATGCTCATGAATTTCCTGTGGTTTCGGTAACGCGTTTTGATTTTGCT
>JAYZXK010000144.1:0-3143 GCA_036141415.1 Pseudomonadota bacterium | reverse complement strand
GCTGCGGGCAGCCTGCTGTAAAGTGCCGT
Source organism: Pseudomonadota bacterium (assembly GCA_036141415.1). Lineage (GTDB taxonomy): Bacteria > Pseudomonadota > Gammaproteobacteria > Enterobacterales > Alteromonadaceae > Alteromonas. Next base: position 3,114 of record JAYZXK010000144.1, on the reverse strand, counting down.
GCAGGCGGCGTAATGATGAAGATGACATATTGGCAGCAAGGCGTGCGCTGTACAATGCACCGACCAGCACCAAAGCAATGGATACTACTAATACCGGAATGAGCCACAATACATTGCGGTACGCCGAGGTTAGGGGTTGCACGCTAATCATCTGGTAATTGCGCCAGGGTTTCTGATACAGAAACTGCCCGTTTTGTGCCGCGCTATCAAAGTAACTGCCTTCAGGGTAAAGCGCTGGACGCGAACTGAGCAAAATTGTTCCTTCTTCACTCACCACCAGTTGTGTTGCAGGATTCAGGGGGGCATTTAACAGCCACTTTAAACTGTTCAGATACATAACCAGTGCGCCTTCTGCTGCGCCGGCCAGTTCTATTGGTGCTGCTATGAGGACGCCATTTTCGCTGATCCTGGTGTGAAGCGAGAGTTCCTGCAACACGTCGTTTTGCCACACATCGTGAAAATCGCTGGGTACTACCTGCCAGTTTTTTTCAATCAGAGGGGTTCCGGCGTAGTTATATAATGCCAGGGGAATGTCAGGCGCCTGGGTAATTTGTAGTGACTGGATAAACAGTGGCAGATAGTAATCGCGATACTGGGTGTCGATTAAGCCATTAATGATCAGATCGTTACTGGCAATGTTGAGTAACTGCCGGGCTGTCATATCCAGGTTTCTTTCGAGGTTTACCGTGACACTGTCAGTGTAATTCTCATGCAAGTTACTGAGATGATTGCGGGCAACAAGAAAGATGGCAGTACCAATAATCACTAAAGCTAATATGCTCAGCAAGACTATCTGTGGCAGGATGGCCTGCAGTATTTTACGGCGCAGTGATGGCAACTGGCTCATAGGCCTTTCCCGGCTGCCGGAGTGGTCGGAGCAACCGGGGTTAGCCCGCCCTGCTGATTATAGACGGCCATAAAATAGTCGTCGGCGTACAGGGCGTCGTGACGTTCAGGGGTGAAAGGTTGCTGATAGTGTTTAATGAGCCCGGAATAATCTGAAATGTTTTCCAGTGCGCTGGCTACGGCTGGCGCAGACAGACTATCGGCCTGATCAGCGGCCAGCGCAATTAAATGCACCAAATCATATGCATGAGCCAGCCCCACAACGGCACGTATAGAATCAGGATTGGCCTGACTATCAAATTTATCACGATAAGCTTGCAACACCCTGGCGGCTACTTCTGGCTGGCGTTTCTGGTGAAAACTGAAGGTTTGCAAAATAGTTAAATCAAGTTGCTGCAACTTTTCACTGCCAAGTACGCTGGCAAAGTTGCCTCCGGCAAGGCCCCAGTGTGAGATAATTGGAATATTTAGCTGCTCCTGTAACATCGCTTCAGCAATTACCACCCCCTCAGGCGCATTAACCACAGTAATCAGTGCATCCGGGGTGTTCCGGATTTGTGTCTGGATTTCCTGTTGGAATGTTTTCTGTCGCCAATTTACCCAGCTGACATGGGATATGGTTATACCATAATCCTGGCTGTACTGTTGTAGTGAGGCTAAATTTGAACGCCCCCAGCCGGTTCGTTCCAGCACCAGACCAACAGTTTTAAATCCACGTTGCGACGCATGCTTTAACATCACCTTGGCGGCTTCTTCATCGCGCACCGATAACCGGTAAACATAGTTTGGCGCATAGCCGTTGTCGACGATGGCGGTGCCTGCGGCCCAGGGACCCAGGTAAATTACCTCGCGCTCATGAATAGTAGGGAGTTCAGCCAGGGCCACGGGCGTATGAACGCCGCCCAGCACAGCCAGTAGGTTGGGATGTTCTGCCAGTGCTTTAATATTACTAATCCCGCGTGCCGGGTTGCCCCGGTGATCCATTATTTTAAGCTCTAAAGGGCGGCCCAGCACACCACCGCGTTCGTTAATCTCCGCAATGGCCAGCAATGCCCCTTGTTTAATCGCTTTGCCTCCTTCTACGGCGACTGCGCTCATGTCGGCATCCAGGCCAAGAATCACTGGCGGTTGCTCTGTAGCTTGGGCAAAGCCTCTGCCAAACACCAGTACAACAGACAACAATATAATACGCACCAATAACAACATGAATAGGGCTCCAGTAATGGCTTTATAATTATCCGGCCGTAAATTACGACTCTCAAAATATAAGCTAACTATAGCAAAAATAAAAATATGATCCTTAAATTGGCTGGCACGTTAATTACACATGGCACAGTAATTGAACGTTGCAGGTTCGGCAGTTGTATTTTGTGCTGGACCGCGAGTAGCAGTTCATCGCTTGCCGTAAATACACTGGCAACATCACGGTTTAAATTTGCATCTGACAAATAACAAACTAGCTTTAAGGTACAGACAGGAAAAAGTGGCATGCAAATACCAACAATCATCGACGTGGAAGCCAGCGGTTTTAGCTCTCACAGTTACCCCATAGAGGTAGGTGTGATCAGGAGTGATGGTGCGCGCTTTTGTCGGTTGATTCGTCCTTACCCCCAGTGGTCTCACTGGGATAAAAAAGCCGAGGCGCTCCATGGATTGAGCCGTGATCACCTGCAAAAGTGGGGCAATGATGGCCGCGACGTGTGCCTGGCGATTAATCAGTTTCTGGCTTCAGGCACCGCCTACACCGATGGCTGGGTGGTGGATCATCCCTGGCTCATAAAGCTGTACGCCGCGGCCGGCGTGGATATGTCGTTTAGTGTCAGAGCCCTGGAGTACGTACTTAGCGAACAGCAAATGGAGCTGTGGATGCGCACCAAAAGTCAGGTGGTGTCGCACTTCAATGGCTGCCGCCATCGGGCCAGTACCGATGCAGAAATCATCCAGCAAACCTTTATTCGCACGCTCCCGCAACAGGATACCGATCATCTCGCCCGTGCTGTTATTAATGGCTAAACCGGGCTGAGATGGGTTACTCTGCTCATCTATAGCAAACACTTTATTCAGGCAAGGAAAGAACATGAAAACAGTGGGCCTTATCGGCGGGATGAGCTGGGAGTCTTCGCTGACTTATTACCAGCGTATTAACCAGCAGATCAAACAACGCAAAGGCGGTTTACACAGTGCACCGCTGATCCTTTACAGTGTAGATTTTGCGCATATCGCTGAATTGCAGCACAACAATGACTGGCAACAACTGGCGGACTATCT
>JAYZXK010000143.1:0-8602 GCA_036141415.1 Pseudomonadota bacterium | reverse complement strand
AGCCTCACCGGGCTCGCGCGTTTCCTACCTATTAAGAAAGGCAATATTTTGCATCAGGCCCGTTTTTTCTCAGCCGGGCGGATTAAAGACTGGTTGCAACTACTCGGTTTTGAAATCGTTGAGCACCGGCATATTTTGTTTTCCATGCTATTTGCCAGCCACCACAAAGGTCAGCCAGCTGCCTGGCAACAGTGGTGTAGCCGCTACTGCCCGTGGTGCTCATCGGTTTATGTATTAATGGCCCGTAAACGCACTCTTCCTATGACCACGGTAAAACCGAAGTGGAAAGTGAAACCCCGCTTCTCTGCTGTAGGCGCGAGTATGCGCGATGCTGCATCAAGGGTGAATGGCAATTAAAAATTTATTCCCGCATGCACCTCTTCTGTCACCCACGCATGCACCTCTTTTGTCACCCACGCATGCACCTCTTCCGTCATCCCCGCGTGCTGTTGGGCGGGGAGCTCCGGAATAGGTTTTTTAGGCTGAGTCAGTGCTATCAGGAGATCCCGGGTCGGGGGGCCGGGATGACAGGAATAAAACCGCCACCCACGCATGCACCTCTTTTGTCACCCACGCATGCACCTACTCCGTCATCCCCGCGTGCTCGTTGGCGGGGACCTCCGCAAAAGGTTATTTAGGCTGAGTCAGTGATATTGGGAGATCCCGGATAAGGCCTTTGGCCTTTCCGGGATGATAAAAAGCCCTAAGGCTTTTTATCACTTAACCCGCATTCCGGGTTGGGCACCTTCGTGGGGCTCCAGGATGTAGAGGTCTTTGCCACCAGGACCAGCGGCTAATACCATACCCTCTGACATGCCGAAGCGCATCTTACGAGGAGCCAGGTTGGCTACCATAACGGTGTGCTTACCAATTAAATCTTCTGGTGCGTAGGCTGACTTAATGCCGGCAAACACCTGACGGGTTTCGCCGCCCAGATCCAGTTCCAAACGTAACAGTTTGTCGGCTTTTTCAACGTGTTCAGCATTGGCAATGCGTGCAATGCGGAAGTCCACTTTGGCAAAGTCATCAAAGGTGATTTCTTCGCTGATTGGATCTTTCGCCAGCGGGCTGTTTGGATCTAACTTCGGCTCGGCGGCCAGGCTTTCTTTTGAGTCTTCAACCATAGCGTTAATTTTATCCATCTCTACACGCTGCATCATTGGCTTAAACTTATTAATTTCGTGGTTAGTGAGCACGGTTTGCGCACTGTCCCAGGTTAATTCGTCGTTTAAGAAGGCTTCGGCCTTTTCGGCTAGTACCGGCAGTACGGGTTTTAAGTAAGTCACCAGAATACGGAACAGGTTAATTCCCAGTGAGCAAACGTCATGGGTAAACTGCTGCTTGTCTTCCTGCTTAATAGTCACCCACGGTGCGTTAGTATCGATGAACTGGTTAGCTTTATCTGCCAGCATCATGATTTCACGCACAGCCTGGTGGTACTTACGTTTCTCGAACAGGTTGGCGATAGTTTCAGAAGCCTCCTGGAACTGTTTAACCAGCTCAGGCTCCAGCACGGTTTCTGATAACTTGCCGTCGAAACGCTTGGTAATAAAGCTGGCACAACGGCTGGCAATATTTACCACCTTACCGACTAAGTCAGAATTCACTTTCTGCGCAAAGTCTTCAAAGTTAAGGTCGATATCGGTTACGCCATCACCGAGCTTGGAAGCAAAGTAGTAACGCAGGTATTCCGGGTTCAGGTGGTCCAGATAAGTGCGGCCTTTAATAAAGGTGCCGCGGGACTTAGACATCTTAGCGCCGTTAACCGTAACGAAACCGTGAATGTTGACGCCAGTAGGTTTACGGTATCCCGCACCTTCCAGCATCGCCGGCCAGAACAGGCAGTGGAAATAAGTAATGTCTTTACCAATAAAGTGGTACAGCTCGGCATCGGAGTCGGCTTTCCAGAAACTGTCGAAATCTACGTTGTTACTGTCGCAGAAATTTTTAAAGCTGGCCATATAGCCCACTGGTGCATCGACCCAAACATAGAAGAATTTATTCGGCGCGCCAGGAATTTCAAAACCGAAATAGGGCGCATCGCGGCTGATATCCCACTGCTGTAAACCGTCTTCAAACCACTCTTGCAGTTTGTTGGCCATTTCTTCCTGAATGGCGCCTGAGCGGATCCACTCTTTTAACATGCCCTCAAACTGCGGCAGGTCGAAGAAGAAGTGTTCAGATTCTTTGAGTACCGGCGTGGCACCAGACACAACACTACGTGGGTTCTTTACCTCGGTAGGGCTATAAGTAGCACCGCACACGTCACAGCTATCGCCGTTTTGGTCTTCTGCACCACAGCTTGGGCAGGTACCCTTTACAAAGCGATCCGGCAGGAACATGTTCTTTTCCGGGTCGAACAGCTGATTAATGGTGCGTTTGGAAATGTAACCGGCCTTATCCAGACTATTGTAAATCTCTTCACAGAACGCTTGGTTTTCTGGTGAATGGGTCACATAGTAATTGTTGTAATCAACAAAAAAGTCAGTGAGATCCTGATGGTGCTCAGCGCGGGTCTTCGCCACCATTTCTTCCGGAGTGATGCCAAGCTCCTGAGCTTTAAGCATAACCGGCGTACCGTGTGCATCATCGGCACAAACGCTGTAACATTCATGACCGCGTAAACGCTGGAAACGGGTCCAGATATCGGTTTGAATATGTTCAAGCAAGTGACCTAAGTGAATAGATCCGTTGGCATAGGGTAACGCGCTGGTTACCAGAATTCGGCGCTTGCCGTTAGTCAGATGACTCTGTTCAGACATAGAATAATTCGTTCGGCTAATTGCTATTGGAAATGGCGCAAATACTAGCGGAAAAGCGCTTTTTTTGCATTGTTTTTGTATGAGTTAATCTTATCTAACCGATAAAATTGCAGGTATTGTATGTTTTTTTCGCGAAAGTCTTCCAAACCCTCGGCGTTGATACAGTGCGCTGCTGATTATTTAAGCAACTATTTTGTGGTAGGTAAAGACGAGGTTCTGCCATGGTGTGCAGAAGATGAAAGCACGCTTACCATTACCTTTCCCTTTGCTAATCAAAGTCAGTGGTCATTCATTGAGGCGGGCCTTACAGAAGCGCTGAATAACAAAAAACTCAGTGTCGGGTTGAGTTTTAAAACCAGCATCCACAGCGGGCAAACCGCCAAGCCGCCGGTCACTAATATTCGCAATATTATTGCGGTTGCCTCGGGTAAAGGCGGGGTAGGTAAGTCGACCACCAGTATCAACCTGGCCTTTGCGCTTATGCAGGAAGGCGCAAGAGTGGGGATTTTAGATGCCGACATCTATGGCCCATCGGTGCCTATCATGCTGGGAAATACCGGTGAACGTCCGGCAACCGCCGACAATAAACATATGCAGCCGCTGCAGGCTCACGGTATGGTGGCAAACTCAATTGGCTACCTGGTACCGGCAGAAGACGCAGCCATCTGGCGCGGCCCCATGGCGAGTAAAGCGCTATCGCAAATTATTAATGAAACGCTTTGGCCGGTACTGGATTACCTTATTGTGGATATGCCCCCGGGTACGGGGGATATTCAGCTTACCATGGCGCAACAGGTACCATTAACCGCTGCAGTTGTAGTTACTACGCCGCAGGACCTGGCCATTGCCGATGCCCAAAAAGGCATTGCCATGTTTAATAAGGTCAACATTCCGGTGCTCGGCCTGGTGGAAAATATGAGCTTTTACCAGTGCACAGCCTGTGGGCATAAAGAGTACGTTTTTGCCAAAGATGGCGGCAACTTATTAGCAGAACGCTACAATTTACCGCTATTAGGGGCGCTACCACTGGACGTGCGTATCCGCGAACATGCCGGTTCAGGCCAGCCGTTATTAGTCAGCGAACCGGATAGTCCGCTTTCGGATGTTTATCGGGACATGGCCCGGGCGGTATCATTTGAGCTGGCCACTACAGTGCCTGTGGCTGCTGATCAGGGCCGCAATATTAAAGGCGACCCCATAGCGTTTAACCCATTAACCGACGGCTAAGTAGCAAAAATGTGTTGATATGCGGCTAAAAGCGCTTAAAACACATTGCCTGTGGGGCGCTGCAGTCGCATAATAGCCGCCCCGGTTAAGGCTTAGGAATACCCCTCAATGCGTTTATGTGATCGCGATATTTATCAGTACCTGCAAGACGGCAAAATCAAAATCGATCCGCAACCTGACTACGATCAGATAAGCGGCCTTACGGTGGACATTCGTCTGGGCAATAAATTTCGCGTATTTGAAGATCACGCCGCGCCATACATTGATTTAAGCGGGCCTAAATCTCAGGTTCAGGCAGCCCTAGAATCGGTGATGAGCGACGAAATTGAACTGCCAGAAGACAAAGCCTTTTTCCTCCACCCTAAAGAGCTGGCCCTGGCCATTACTCACGAATCGGTCACCCTGCCAGACAACATAGTAGGCTGGCTGGACGGCCGTTCTTCACTGGCCCGCCTTGGTCTGATGGTGCATGTTACCGCCCACCGGATCGATCCCGGCTGGTCGGGTAATATAGTGCTGGAATTTTATAACAGCGGTAAGTTACCACTGGCGTTACGGCCACTGATGAAAATTGGTGCGCTGAGCTTTGAAGTACTCAGCCAGCCAGCAGAAAAACCCTACAATGCCCGGATTGACGCCAAGTACAAGGGGCAGGCCGGCGCAGTGGCCAGTCGGATAGATGCCGATGGCAAAGACGACGCTGAGTAACTTACTCCCCTCGCTTATTTTTTAAAGTCCGACAACTACTTGTAAATTAATTGTTTAAAATTTACATCTAAAACTTTACTTAATCGATTAAGTTGCTATCTTATTGGGTATTAAAACCTGATAAGGAAGCAACTATGCGCCTGGCTACCGCTTTATATTTGTCTGCTCTCTCACTGCTGAGTTTTGCCTCGCAGGCAACTGACGTTTCGGTAACGTCACCAGACGGTGATATTAAATTTACTTTCACCGATGAAAACGATTATGCCCAGTATAGCGTTGACTACAACGGTAAGCAGATCATGCGCCCGGCGCGGCTGGGTTTTGCTTTTGCTGAGGCTAAATCGATTTATCGTCATCTTGAAGTTAGTGAAGTAAGCCGGACCAGCGAAGATAACACCTGGGAGCAACCCTGGGGAGAACAACGTGTTATTCGCAACCACTACAATGAGCTGGTGGTTAAATTTACTGATAAGAACGATGCAGACAATGCCTTTAACGTGCAGGTACGGGTGTTTGATGACGGCATAGGCTTTCGTTATCACGTAAGCGCCGACGGGCAACGTGATATCACCCGTGAAATGACCGAGTTTTCGATTATTGATTCGCATACGGCTACCGCTTACTGGATCCCGGGGCAGGGGTATGACCGTCAGGAATATTTGTATCGTGAAACCCGCTTGCAAGATGTTGGTAAAGCCAGCACACCGATGACGATTAAACTGGATGACGGTACACACCTGGCTATCCATGAAGCCGCGCTGGTAGATTACGCTGGCATGAGTCTCGACAGACAGGCGCTGGGCCGCTTTGAAGCCGATTTAGCGCCCCGTGCCGATGGCATCAAAGTGCGTAAACTGGGCAGTTTCACCACGCCATGGCGTACCGTACAGATAGCGCCGAATGCAGCAGAGTTAATTAACTCCTATATCACCCTTAACCTTAACGAGCCCAATAAGCTGGGTGAGGTAGACTGGATTAATCCGGGTAAGTACATCGGTATCTGGTGGGGAATGCATATCCAGAAATACACCTGGGGCTCCGGTGATAAACACGGTGCTACCACAGAAAATACCCTGCGCTATATGGACTTTGCCGCGGAGCATGGCTTTGACGGTGTATTGGTAGAAGGCTGGAATGTTGGTTGGGATGGTGACTGGATCCAAAATTCAGAGTTATTTTCGTTTACCGAAAGCTATTCTGATTTCGATATTCAAAAAGTCAGCGAGCACGGCAAAAAAGTGGGCGTTAAGCTTATTGGCCACCATGAAACCTCCGGCGGGATCACCAACTACGAAGCACAGATGGAAGACGGTTTTGCGCTTTATCAGAAGATGGGCGTAGAGCAGATTAAAACCGGCTATGTAGCCCACGGCCAGGGCCTGAAAGTAACTGACGAGAATGGCATTAAACGTCTGGAATATACCGACAGTCAGCCACTGGTAAATCACTTTATTAAAAACATCACTACCGCTGCGAAATACGGTATTTCTATTAACACTCACGAGTCGGTAAAAGATACCGGTCTTCGCCGCACCTATCCAAACTGGATTGCCCGGGAGAGTGCTCGTGGTCAGGAATACAATTCAGGCTGGGCAGCGCCCAATACGCCTGAGCATGTGCCGATGCTGGCGTTTACCCGTATGCTCTCCGGCCCGATGGACTTCACGCCAGGTATATTCGACCTTGATTACCCGCCAATTAAAGGCGGAACCGAAGAACACGGCCGCGTAAAATACATGCGCCCGCAAAGCACTATTGCCAAACAGTTAGCCGAGTATGTTGTGCTTTACAGCCCTATCCAGATGGCCGCTGATTTGCCGGAGAACTACGAAGCGCAGATGGCACCTTTCCAGTTTATTAAGGACGTTCCTACCGACTGGGAGCAAACTCAGGCTTTGCAGGGAGAAGTAGGTGATTATGTGGTAATCGCCCGCCAGGAACGTAAAGCGAGGCATTACAGTGGTAACGACTGGTATTTAGGGGCAATTACCAACGAAGATGCGCGGGATATCACTGTGCCACTGAGTTTTCTTAAACCCGGTAAAACCTACGAAGCACAAATTTACAAAGACGGCAAAAAAGCCGATTGGCAAACCAACCCCTATGACGTGGATATCAGTAAAAGAAAGGTCACCAGTAAAGATGCTTTAACCTTGCACCTCGCTGCGGCAGGTGGTGCGGCTATAAGGTTTAAACAGCTGTAATACAGTAAAATAATCCAGTGAGACCAAAGGCGCCAAGTCCCCAACCTACGGCGCCTTTCTTTTTTTTAGCTATTTTGAGTAATGGCTGCTGGAAATATCGACAACCAACATAAAACCATCATAATTGTGCGGTTTAACCGTTGCAATCAGGCAAAATATAAGTACACTTAGCGGCTCTTTCGGTCGGTGTGTAGCGCAGCCTGGTAGCGCACTGTCATGGGGTGTCAGGGGTCGGAGGTTCAAATCCTCTCACACCGACCAACTTCTCTACTCCCCTTGAATGGCTTGACATACAGCCATTCAGTCTCTAAAAATATCCACGAATTAACGAACTAAACAAAGCCGTTGGGTCACCTTTTGGGTCACTTTTAGTTCTGATTGTTGCTAATTTGAACAATGGTTGATCGCATGGATAAGAAGTATCTCAAGAGAGCATCATCTGGTTTATGGCTATATCGCCGCAAGACTCCTGTCTTACTGAAAGACAAGTACGGGTCTAACTACATTCAACACACACTCAATACGCACAGTTATCATGAGGCCATCTTAAAGCGAAACGCGATTAATGCTGATATTGAGATGGAGCTGGCTCATGTGAAACGTGGTTCATACGACAAGGCCAAGTTCTTTCACTACTACTCGCAATGGCGTAAGGAGTATGAGGAACGACAAGCTGAGCTTTCCAAGGAAGATTTGTATAACCCGATGGAAGACGCTGAGCCAGAGCAACTTGTAGACAGCGAAGAGGACGCAAAAAGTCCGGCTGTCAAAGCTGCATGGACTGCTATGAAGACCGGCAAGATACCAGAAGAGTATCAGCCAACAATATCCGAGCTGGCAGAAGAGTGGGCAAAGTGGGCAGAGGACAAGAAGAACGCTAAGTACGTGTCTTCTATGGCTACTTACGTGAAAGCTCTGGTCGCATTCCTGGGACGTGATGAACTGCCTTGTAATGTTACTTCAGGTCAGGCACAGCGCTTCATTGATGGACTGCTTGAGTCAGGTAAATCAGCTAGCACAGTGACACACTACCAGTCTAAGTTGCAGGAGTTGTGGTGTTGGGTGGTTACCAGAGAGCGAGCTTCTGGCGATAACCCGTGGTTAAACACCAAGGTTGAAGCTAGCCGGAAGAAGAGCGAGTCTGAACACTACCGTAACTTCACGGACGATGAGTTAACTGAGATTTTAGCCAAGACCGAATACGACAAACTGAACAGTAAAACGTGGGCTTACCCGTATGCTCTATACGCTTTGCCTTGGTTGTTCCCAGAAGTGGGTAATGCCGTCATTGGTGCTAATGAAGCTGTGAACAGTATATCGTCCAAGTTCGGTAAGCTGACTAAAGGCTTCAAGAAATTGGAGGGCTACAAGACTGGCCTTCATTCTTTCCGGGGTCACTTTGCTACGGCTTTGGAGCACGTAGGCTGTCCTGAGGAAATCGCTACCAAGCTTGCAGGACATAAACAACTGTCACTGACCTACAACCTGTACAGTAAGTACAAGAATAAGGACGAACTTTGGCAGTACGTTGAGAAGATACATGAGGCTGACTGCCTTGAGCGTATCTCAGTGCATATTGCTTAATTATTGGGCGGCGCTACGTGAATGACGTAAGGGTAACATGCTGGCTTTCCTTCGGATCTCACGTAGCTTTGCGTGAATTAATTGTATTTGGCTGCTACATCTTCCTCCTTAAGCTCA
>JAYZXK010000142.1:0-5386 GCA_036141415.1 Pseudomonadota bacterium | reverse complement strand
CAGGCACTACAATTTCAGTTCCGGGCTCAATACGGGTCGTTTCTACATTCACCAGTTTCAACTGCCCCAGCGCCCAGAATAGTCCGGCCCACAGGGCTAAAAACAGCAAACCTACTACCCACTCAAGAGCGTTGAACCCGGCAAACCGGTGCATCATGGGTTCGCTTTCAAATGCTTGCCTGATGCGATTTAAACGACGATGTAGCAGCAAAAATAAAATAAACGCCACTGCCCACAAGACAAATTGAAGCGTTTGATTTTCAATAATTTCACCGACTACATAAGCGCCAATATAAGCACTGCTGAATAATCCGTTCCAGGCAATATTCTGCCCTTTGGTCCAGCCGGGCAGAGCACGCTCTTTTTCAATATCACTGAAGGTACTGAGCAAAATGTGTGAAGCAAAAGGTAACGGCAAGCAAATTACCGGCACAAAAAACCACAGAATGGGCGTAAACGAGCGACCGGTTATACGCTTACAATCGCGGGCGGCCAGTGCAAACCATACAAACAGGTAACAACCCATGGTAACGATGGTCAGCAGACCTTCCAGCCACACGGCACGATAGGGGGCTACTTTCTGATGGGTACGGGGGGAGTCTGTCACATCCTTGTCCTCTACTGCATGGGTAGTCCTCTACCCGATTAATAAGGTGGCACTATTAGTTTGCAATTTTTCTTATTCATCATATTAGCTATACCGAAGCCCTTCACCATAACGCAGAAAGCTGATTTTGCTTAAAAATCAGGATGTAGCAGCGTTTAATTCAGCTCCGGTTTAGTTAACCGCCAGTTTACGCAAGGAAAGAATACCTCGCAATGAGAAGCTTATGAAACATTTTAATTAAAACTCCCGACGCCGTTTATCAAAAAAAATTTTCAAAACATGTCGGGATTCGGATTCGCTTTGCGCCTGTCTGGAGGATGGTTATTCTGATAAGGAGCTTCCCGTGAATATATTAACCAATCCAGACAGCAGAAACTTAATCCCCTTACGGGGTTTTGCAGAGGGCTTATTCTGTAAACATTACTCCCTGTCCGTTATCAATCAACGCGATCTAGTCGCGCAGAAAATGAATAACAGGAGAGTGTTATGAAACTGCATAAGATAATTCGACTGCTTACCTTTACCTGCATCCTATGCACGCTCAGCGCCTGTGACAAATTCAATCATGATGTACTCTGGCCAGATAAAGCCGATGAGGGACCGGAGGCAACCACTGCAGTCGAGCCAAATAGTGTTCAGGCCCTGAGTAAGCATTACGTTAAAGTCAGTTTCGACGGTGAGTTGGAAGATACCGACATTGCTGTTGAACAATTTAAGATCACCGACGTTAATAATCAGCCGCTAAGTATCATGGAAGCGACGCCCGATGCCGAGAGTAACTCAGTGCTCGTCAGCACCGCCAGCCAACAGGAAGTGGAATATAATCTCGAATTCGTCAAGCCGGATGCCAGCGTATCCGCCTCAGATAACGGTAAAAGCAGTTTTAAATTTACTGGTTCTACTGTACCCGAGCCGGTGTTACTGACTGCGATAGCACTCGATAGTAACCGTGTACTACTTACTTTCGATCAACCGATGTCTGACGATACAGAAACAATTGCGTATTATCGTATAGTCGCCCGGGACAACAACGCTCCAGTGGTTGATGTTGGCGATATCACCATTACCGGAGCAAGTTTAAGTGGTGACCGGCAAACACTCATGCTGGATACCTCAGATCTGGCCAGCGTTGAGTATGAACTGAAAGCCACCAATATTACCTCTCACCCGGAGAATAAACTGATTCACCCCAGCTATAATGAAGTCAGTTTCTTTGGTATTGCGCCGGTCGACAATACGCCGCCGACCGTCACCAGTATCGAGTCACCCGATGCCGCCACCATTATTATCACCTTTAGTGAACCGGTCGATGATTCCGCCGCCGACCCCGCTAAGTACTATGTATACAGCTGCGCGGTTGAGCAAACGCCCTGCGCAGAAGAAAACCAGCAACGACAAACCGTTACGGCAGCCGAGCTTAACACTTACAACACACAGGTGACCCTGACGACCTTGCCGCGTGAAGCCGATAAAACTTATACCGTGGAAGTAACCGGTGTAACCGATTTGAGCAATAACGCCATTGATATCAGTGCCGGCACACACATTGTTACCACCACGTTTAACGGCGAACCGAATCCTGAAGATGCGCTGTCTAAACCGCACTTACAAAGTGTTGTGGCAATCAGCAATACGCAGCTGCGCATTAACTTTAGTAAACCCATGTCTTCATCGGCCGAAGATATTCAGAACTATTCCGTCATACAGCAAAATGTGAATGCCGAGGCTGGCGGTTTAGGCCTGGTTAGCGCCAGTTTTAGCGGCAGCGATCGCACCACGGTTGAACTAACAACCCGTTCACAAAGCGGACTGACCTATAAACTGATTGCCCTGGCTGTTCGCGATACGCTCGGTCAGCCCATCAGTACCCAATTTAGTAATTCCGGCTTTTTACGCGCCAATGAAATGGAATTTGCCGGCATAGCACCAACCGCCAGTGAAGTGGTTGATACGGATGGCGATGGCGTTTACGACCATGAAGAACAGGCAGGCTATTTAATCACCGTCACCCTGGCAGATGGCTCGGTGGTGAGCCGTCAGGTGACCAGTAATCCCGACGTTGCCGATACCGATGGTGACGGCGTATCTGATGGAGACGAACGCCAGTACGCCAGCAATCCGCGTTCAAAGGATACTGACGGCGACAGCCTGAGCGATGACCTGGAACTTAATACCATTTATTCCAGCCCGTACAAGGTCGATACCGATGACGACGGACTCGAGGATGGCCTTGAACACTTTCAGTTTAAAACGTCGTTGCTGCTAGCCGATACCGATGGCGATAAATTTACCGATGCCGAGGAGCTGTTTGAATATAACCGTAATCCGCGAATTGCTGACATTCCCAAAGTGGATATCAGCGTTGGCGAAGTCTATCTGCAGCTTGATGAACGCTATTCCTATACCGATGAAGAAGGTAACGAAGTTACTGAATCCTCCAGCTCAAGCGCATCGTTGGCGCAGAGCAATAATACCAGCTTTAGCCGCTCTGACAGCAACGCAGAGACCATATCCGGTGGCTTTGAAATATCCGGTGGTGTGTCTAATGAAATTGGTGCAAACGGAAAAACAACGGTATCAGCCGGCTTTAAAGGCACCTTTGAACGCAGTGTCACCAATAGCTGGCAGACCGACAGAACCTCTGCGCGCGAATCGCAACAGGCTTATCAGGACTCGTTAAACAAAGGCAAAACCTATAGCACCTCAAGCAGCGTGAGTCGTGAAGTGGTGGGTGCCCAACTGGACATTGACTTATCCATAGAAAACATTGGCGATGTGGCATTTACGGTTAAAAATATCGAAGTCACAGTATTACAGCGCAGTCCCTACGACTCGCGTCAGTTCTGGCCGGTAGCTACATTAATTGCCAACTCGGAGTTAATTTCGGGCTCGCCGCTGGAAATTAATATTGGCCCGTTTAATACCCAGAAAGGCCCTTTCCTGTTTTCCAGCCGGGATATCTTTCCTAATCGGGTAGAAGCACTCATGGCCAAACCTGACGGGCTGGTTTTTGAGATCAGTAATTACGATGTGGTCGATGAGTTTGGCCGTAATTTCTCCTATTCTAACCAAACGGTGAGAGATCGTACCGTCGGGCTTGTCATCGACAAGGGCGAACTGGGTACAGAACGCATTTATGTGGCCACCTCTGGTGCATTAAAAGACGATGGCACCTATGAGGGCGGCTTTAACCCCGATGGGTCCCAAATTGGTATTACCCTGGATTATGTGCTGTCTGATATTCTGGGTTACGCGAAAAACTCACAGGTTAAATCCGGTGTGGTTGCCGGAGTCGACGGTATTGCAGATTCTCGGGCCGGTGGGGATGATATCCAGTTAATTCTTGCCGGTACCACCGGATTAAGTCCAGGCGCTATTGTTATCGACGGCGGTGAAGACGGTTTGATTGCTGTTACCCCCGACCCGGCTGATGATACCGCCTTTATCAGCGGCTATGCTACAGGCGCCACCTGTAATGCCCAGTCTGGCCAGAAAGCTGGTTTGTCGTGTGCTGAACAAGCCAGCAACTGGTGCGCAACGCCAACCCCGGAATCGGCCGATTCAGCCAGTGATGTGGCTGCAGGCTTATGTAATGGCCCGAATAAAATTACCCGTATCGACGGTCTGGCGGATGGCGACTATGACCGTTTCTGGGCAGTGCTGTTTTCCGGAAATCTGCCCGGTCCCACCGACTTTGGCCAGATAAAAGTGCACGCTGGTGACGACCTGACCGTGGCATTTGTCCGCGATCTGGACCGCGATGGTTTAACCGCCAGACAAGAGTTTCTGGCGGGGTCTACCGACAGCCGTGTTGACGAGTTTGATAACAGCAGCTTTGGTAACTTTACGGCGAATAACCAGCTAAACCTTATCCAGAGCCCTGATGGTTACCCTGATTCCACCGATACCGACCGTGACGGTATTGCTGACTTTGCCGAGGTCCGAGTTGGCTGGCTGGTGAATACGGAAGGTGCTTTATACCGGGTCTATTCAAGTCCCCGACTCACCGATACTGATGGTGACGCACTGGTGGATTTTCATGAGCAGGATCTGTCGCGGATCCCTGGCATAGATATGCAACGCTTTAACATTGCCAATGACGATATTATCGCTCTGGATCCAACCTTGCCTGATACCGATCAGGATGGCCTGAACGACGAGCAGGAAGTTAATGGTGCCGAGGTGGGTCTTGCCGTTATCGACGGTGGTGACGGTGTAACAAACACGTATAAGAGCGGCGACGATATCCAAAAAGCCATTTATGGCACCCAGGTATTACCAGGCTCCGTGCTCATTCTGCCAGGTCCTAATGCTGCATTAGAAAGTACACCGGACACCCATGGCGACGATGTGATCCGGGCCGCGTATACCGTTCTGACAAATCCGTTAATCCGCGATACCGATACCGACACCATGCTCGATGGACTGGAAGTCACGCAGGGCTCAGACCCAACCGTGATAGACGACGAAGACTTTACCGACAGTGACCGCGACGGTCTGACCGATAATGAAGAAAGCCTGCTCGGCTGGATGGTCAGTGTCAACCAAGCATCCCCCTATCAGGTGTTTTCCAGTCCGTATCTGGCTGATACCGATGAGGATGGTCTGCCCGATTACGTTGAACGGGATCTGGGCACAGATCCAAATCGTGTCGACACCGACAATGACGGTATTGATGATATCCATGAAATTACCGCAACCGCGCTGGCCCGCTACGCGCAAATTAGCGACAACTTTCCTGGCGCATATTTGCAGGGGGGGATGTCTGAACAGTTAGGT
>JAYZXK010000141.1:0-3032 GCA_036141415.1 Pseudomonadota bacterium | reverse complement strand
TAAGATGGATGAAATTAACGGTGCCTTTGAAACCCTGGCTAAAGGCGATCTGGCGCAGCGTTTTGTTATCAACATGGCGTCTCTAAGTGCTGAGTAAACGCATTTTTGTCTAAGCAGAACGATCAAAAAAGCAGCGCTTATTGCGCTGCTTTTTTATGCGTGGAGCTGAAGGAATTAAACGCCCTGAGCCACCATAGCATTGGCAAGTTGCCTGAAGGCGGTGATGTTAGCGCCTTTAGCATAATTGACCTTATCGTTTTCTTTGCCTTCTTCGGCACAGCGATCGTGAATATAGGTCATGATGGCTTTGAGTTCGTCATCGAGCCGGGCAAAGGTTTTACGCTCAAAAGCAGCATTTTGCGACATCTCCATACCCGACATAGCAACGCCCCCGGCATTTGCCGCTTTACCCGGCACAAACACTATACCGGCGTCGGCGATCAATGCTTTGGCCTCGTGGGTGGTAGGCATGTTGGCGCCTTCCAGTAGGTATTTACAATGATTGTCGACCAGACGTTTTGCCGACGGTTCATCCAGCTCATTCTGGGTGGCGCACGGTAGTGCTACATCGCAGGCGCAGCCCCAGGGCTTTTCACCGCTAAACCAACTACCTCCACGCTCATCAGCCAGCGCGGTAAGAATATTATCTTCGTTCATGCGGTTATCTATGGCCCAGCGAATGTCAGCGCTGCTCAGGCCCTCTTCCTTAATTAAGCTGCCGCGACTGTTAGATAAACTGACCACAGTACCACCTATCTCAGCAGCTTTGAGCGCAGCATGCAACGCCACATTACCCGCCCCTGAAATAGCTATGCGCTTTCCTTCAATCGCGTCATCATGATGCTTCAGTACGCACTGGAGCATGTAAACTAAGCCAAAGCCGGTGGCTTCGGTGCGCACGTGGCTACCACCAAAATCGATGTCTTTGCCGGTAAGGCTGCCGCCGAACTCATTGTGCATACGGCGGTACTGGCCATATAGAAAGCCGATTTCCCGGGCGCCTACATTAATGTCGCCAGCAGGTACGTCGGTGCGCGGGCCTATATGGCGCTGCAATTCCTGCATAAAAGCCTGACAAAAACGCATAATTTCATTATCGCTGCGGCCTTTCGGGTTAAACTCTGAGCCGCCTTTGGCACCGCCCATAGGCAAGCCGGTAAGCGCATTTTTAAACGATTGTTCAAAAGCCAGAAACTTCAGCACCGACTCGTTAACCGTGGGATGAAAACGTAAGCCGCCTTTATAAGGACCAATAAGGCCGCTGTGTTGTACCCGCCAGCCACGATTAACCTCTACCTCGTCTTTGTCATTCATCCAGTGTACGGCAAAGTGCACTACCCGCTCGGGCTCACTCAGCCGTTTAAGTACGTTATAGCGCTTATAATCTGCGTGCGCGTTGTAAATCGGCATTACATCGGCAGCGAGCTCTTTGGTGGCCTGCAAATATTCCGGATGGTGCGGGTACCGGCTTTCAATCCACTGATTAAAGTCGTCTAAATTCGATTTCGCTGTCATACCAATCCTTCAAGTAATACAAAACACCTGATTTGTACTGCTTTTTCGCTATGTCTGATCATTTTCCAATTCCAAAGCCTGATGCTGGTTTTTTGATCAGGTAAAAAGCTGACCGATTGTACAGGTAATCCTTACCTTGGCGATTGGCACGCACACGATTACACCTTATACTAAAGGCCTAATTTTCCGACAGTTGTAAATGCGCCGTTTGTCACCGGGTATTTTGCAAGCAAAGTAGTGATGAATGTGGTGCGTGCTTTGTCTATTTCTAAACGTCTTTTAACACCTCTGAGCCTCCTCTGGCTTACGATATACCTTTGCGCAGCCGGTCATGCCAGCGAGAACCAATGGCAATCCCGTGCGCAGCCGGTGTTTCTGTCGCCGCTAGGCAATTCCACGCCCCTTGAGGGCCAGATTGATAGCATACTGGAAGACCAGCAGGGATTTATCTGGTTGGTTGCAGCGAATGGTTTGTGGCGCTGGGATTCACAATCGCTGATACCCGCCCAATTTAAGAGTACCGGTGATGAGGCTACCGCCCCTCAGGTTAACCATGGATTCAGCGATGCCAGGGGGCGTCTCTGGATTGGCTCCAGCAACGGCTTATACCGGCTCATTCCTGGCACCAGTTCGTTTGCCGCTGTTGCTCCCAACCAGTTGCAAAGCATCACCGTACAGGCTGGCGCGGTTGTTAACTTGCCACACACAGACCTCGTCATTCTCGCCAGTGACCGGACGCTGTATCAGTTTGATACGGCTTCAGGGCAGCTTAGCCAGCTCCACATTGCGCCGGACGCGCGGATCCATGCGCTTCATATAAACCAGGCCAAAGCGCTCTGGGTGGGCACCGACAAAGGCTTGTACCACAGTGAACTGAGCAATAGTCGGTTTGCACCACTGCAGGCAGAACCGCACTTTCCTGAGAGTATCAGGGTCAGTACTATTACCACCACGGCATCGGGAAACCTGGTGGTAGGCACTGCCGCCGAGGGCTTATTTGTTAAGACTGAAGCGGCCAGGTTTACTCATTACACTCTCGCTCAGGATGCCAGCCCCTGGCTGTTTACAGTGACAGAAATTCGCCCCGATGTATTACTGATTGGCACCTTTGGTGATGGGCTGATTGAATTAAATTTAGCTAACCAATCATCACGTCGCTTCCGGCATAACCGATTATTACCGGCCAGCCTGAGCGATAATGACATCTGGTCGTTATTTCTCGATTCCAGGGGGTTGGTATGGATTGGCAGTGGCGCCACACTCAATGTTTATGATGCGGGCAATGTTGCCGTTTCATATGTTTTTGGTGACAGCGGGCAACCCGGAGGGTTGAAGAGTCAGAAAGTACATGCAGTTCAGGCTATAGGAAATAAACTTATTGTAGGCGCTGGCGACCAGGGGCTGGAAGAGTACACGGCTGAACAAGGCAGCACCCGGCAACTGTGGCAAAACGGCACCGATCCGGTGGAAACCTTATTTGCTGATCCGACCGGCAATCTCTACGCTTCGGCCAATTT
>JAYZXK010000140.1:0-5499 GCA_036141415.1 Pseudomonadota bacterium | reverse complement strand
AGATACGCTGCGAGCGGGAATTATTAAGGTGGTGCAATACGAGTGGAGATGCTGCTGTCATAACAAACCTTGTGGGCCGTATTTTCGTATTCATGGCCATAAAAAACAATAAGATAAAACTAATACGCAAAAAGCGTGAGTTGGATTACATTTGTTTAAAAATAGTCGTGAAAATTCGATAAACGGTTTACCCAGCGTTGATTCATCGCTATTTCTATATCGGTTGTACCTAATGTTACACTTCAATCAATGACGAACATCTGAGAGTCCAATGCAATTACACCATCGCTACGCTACCGAATTGGCCGAAACAGTCAGCGCCGTAAAGCCGCAGCCTTTGAGCGAAATGAGCATGCCAATGTACAACCGCGAACTGGCCGCACAGTTTAAGCTGCCGGATAGCGACGCACTGATGTCGGCGATATTTGATGAAGGTGGTGAACTGGCGGCTAACGCCGTGGCGCAAAAATACGGTGGCCATCAGTTTGGCCAATGGAATCCTTTTCTGGGCGATGGACGTGGTTTATTACTGGGTGAGGTAAGCAACGACCAGGGCAATAGCTATGATCTGCACTTAAAAGGCGCCGGCCAAACTCCCTACTCACGCCATGCCGACGGGCGTGCCGTGTTACGCTCCACGTTGCGAGAGTACATTGCCTCAGAAGCACTGCATCATCTGCGCATCCCCACCTCCCGGGCACTGTGTTTAATTACCAGTGAGCAATCCATTGTGCGTGAGTTGCCCGAACCCGGCGCCATGATGATCCGCATGGCCCCGAGCCATATTCGCTTTGGCCACTTTGAGTTTTACTACCACAATAAACAAAAAGACACGCTGGACAAGCTGATGCAGTATACCCTCACTCATCACTTCCCGGAGTGTTTAAAAGACGCCAATCCGCATAAAGCGCTGCTGACAGCCATTACATTACGCACCGCGCGCATGGTGGCGCTTTGGCAGGCATACGGCTTCGTACACGGCGTAATGAATACCGACAATATGTCAATCCACGGTATTACCTTCGATTACGGGCCTTACGCCTTCATCGAACACTTCCAGTCGGATGCAGTATTTAACCACTCCGACTACGAAGGCCGCTATGCCTTTGATCGTCAGCCCGGAATCGCGCTGTGGAACCTTAACGCGCTGGCCTATGCGTTTTCGGATCACTTAAGTACCGATGATATCCGCGCCTGCCTGACGTTATTTGAGCCCACCTTTTTAAGTCAGTACCGTCATCAGATGCTAAGCCGCATTGGCCTTGAGGATAATGCAGAGAACGAGCCCTGTCTGAACACCTGGCTGAGTTTACTAAGCGCTGAGAAGCGCGACTATACCCAAAGTTTCAGGCAACTAATCACGGCCGATCCACAACAGGAATCGGTGCCGTTACGTGATCATTTTGTTGATCGTAACGCCTTTGACAACTGGTGGCAGGATTACCGCCAGCGCCGCCTTGCTGCGAGTACTGCTAACGAGGCGCTATACGCTCTTAATCCGCTGGTTATCCCACGTATGCACTATTTACAATCAGCTATCTACGCCGCCGAACAAGGTGACTTTGGGCCAGCGCACAAGCTGATGGAAGCCATTCGTCAGCCATTTGATGATAACGAGATAACCCGGGAATATTCCCAACCCGGCGCTGCCAGTTCGCAAGGGAGTCTTTCATGCAGCAGTTAACCCCACCCGCTATTGCCAACGCACTGGTTTGTGAACCCTGTATTATCCGCTGGGCCGGGCCGATGCCCGCTACCCAGCAACAGGCAGTGGGTCTGTGTCACAATATTGCCCGTTTACTCAATGCCCGCCAGGGCGAGAGTGACTGGGGTGCTGACAGGTTACAGGTGCGCCTGGTGGCCGATAATTTTGAGCTACTGTTTAACGTGGAATGGCTGTGCGAAGCGGTTTGGCTTGAGCCGGTAGGCGCCTCTACCGCCCATATCAGCAAGGCCGACATGCTGCAAAACGTACAGCTAATACTTCGGCAGGCGCTAGAGCAAGCGGATCTGTAGTATACCAATTTAGTTCGCCCCGAATATTAGACCCGTGCCCTGATAGGCGGTATAATCGCCGCCCCTGAGGGCTTGTAAACCTGTATAACTGCCCTCATGTAGTGGTACTTATTTGGCAGTTTCTACATCAACCCGGCTCGAGTTTCATGACCAGTAAATCCCAGCAATACCGATTTGTCAGCGCAGCAAAGCTTCCTACCCGCAAGGGCGAATTCACTATCCATGGTTTTGTGGAAGAAAACTCGGGTATAGAGCACGTTGCGTTATCTTACGGTACCTGGCAGCCGGAAGACGTGGTGCCTATTCGAATCCACTCTGAATGCCTCACTGGCGATGCGCTGTTCTCTACCCGTTGTGATTGCGGTTTCCAGTTAGAGCGGGCAATGGAAAATATCGTCGAAAACGGCTGTGGCGTACTGCTGTATTTGCGTCAGGAAGGGCGCGGTATCGGTCTTATCAATAAAATCCGGGCCTATCATCTGCAAGACCAGGGCATGGATACCGTTGAAGCTAACGAACACCTGGGTTTCGATGCCGACATGCGCACCTACGAGATGTGCAAGGTGATGCTCGATAAGCTGAACGTTAAAAATGTTGAGCTGATGACCAACAACCCTCGTAAAACCGCGGCGCTTAAAGATCTCGATATTAACGTGGTGGCCCGCAAGCCCATTGACCACGGTATCACCAAAGACAACAAAAACTACATTAAAACCAAAACCGAAAAACTCGGCCACGCCTTCGACCCACATATTCTGGGTGACTAAGCTTTATTCGCTAGCAAGCTGAACAGTTGGTTCAGCTTGGTTCAGCCTGAATTAATCTTGCCCTTGCTATAACGATACAAACATCACACCAAGTGCCCTGTGGCACAGGAGAGTTTGTATGAAAAAGCGGTTAATACTGGCCCTGTTTCTGCCGCTGGTCTGCGCCAGTCAGGCACTGGCTACCACGGCCCCCGAAAATCAACCAACACACAATGCGCAGCGCCTTAGCGAAGAAACGCTCGACACCCTGTTGGCGCCAATTGCGTTATACCCCGACACGCTGGTCACCCATATTCTGATCGCCAGCACATACCCGCTACAGGTGATAGAAGCCGACCGCTGGCGTCAGGATAATCAGTCGCTGGAGGGTGACGCACTGGAGCGGGCGCTGGAAAATGCCGACTGGGATCCAAGTGTAAAGGCTTTGGTGCCGTTTACCGATGTCCTGCGTCACATGAGTGATGACCTCGGCTGGCTGCAAAACCTCGGCGACGCGGTGATCACCAACGAAGACTGGGTACTCGACAGAGTACAGGCTCTGCGTTTACTGGCGCGCCAGAGTGGCAACCTGCAAAGCAATGATTACCAGCAGGTTTCTACCGAAGATAAGATCATTGTAATTGAATCCCGTCAACCGGAAGTGGTGTATATCCCTTACTACGACACCCGCCATGTCTATGGCCACTGGCACTACCACAGTCAGCCGGTGTTCTGGCCCACCAGCGTGCGGATAGCCTTAGGTCATCGTATATACTGGGGCCCGCGAGTAAGCATTTCAGCCGGTTTCTACTTCGGTAATATCTGGTGGCCTGAACGGCACATTATTATTCGTAGTACCCCCTCACGTCATTATGTGAGACCACACTATCCAACCAAGCGTTATTCTGTGAAAGAGTACCATCGCTGGCAGCATAATGTGGGCAACCGCCATGCCCGTTATTCGCAACAGGTAGTAACTCACAAACCGGCCATCGTTAAGCAGCACCGCTCATTAGATAATGCTGCCAGGCATCGCGAACTGTATACCCGCAGCCAGGCTGGCAGTAGCTATCGGATAGATGGCGGGAAACAGGGTAAACCATTACAGCGCGAGTCCAAAGGGCAGAAACCTGTGAAATACAGCCAGGACGCCAAACAGTTAAAACAGCGCCTGCAAAGCCATGAGAATAACCCCGGCAATCGCAGCCTGCCCAAAAATGTGGTGAGAGCGCCTAAAGAACAGGATCGTGGCGGTATGCCGGGCTATAAACAGCGGGAGTTTGCGCCGGCAGAACGGCAACAACCGGTTCGTCAACAGCCTCAGGAGCGTACGCTACACAAAGAGCGCAAGTGGGTAAATAAAGCGCCGTCGCACTCACAGCGTACGCAGCAAGCCTACTCTAAGCCAAGCCAGCAGCGCCCGGTTAAGCAATCACATAGTCGCCCGGCACCGCGGGATAATGCTCAGAAACCTCGGGTTAAGCGTGAGCATTAAGATAGCGAAGGTAGGCGCTAACAAACCGCTGGGGAGACTGTTCATCCAGATTGAAATAGAGTGAGGGCTCAATGAGCTCGAGCTCTATTATGCGCCATTCACCGGCGAACCATAATAAATCAACCCGCGCATACAGGTAATCATCAGGCATGGCAATCAGCGCCGCCTGCGCATTTGCCAGCATTGCGGGTTCCGGCGTGATCGCCTGCAGGCTGCCGCCATGCTCTTCCTGCACTCTGAAATCCCCTGCTTTCGGCTGCTTGAGTATGGCATGACTCAGTTTGCCAGCGAAATAGAACAAAGACACCTCGCCTTGTTCGGTAACACTCCTTACAAAAGGCTGAACCATACACTCGCGCCCGGCAAAACACGTGGCCAGCTCACCAGCGGTAGACGCCAGCTTAGCTGGTGTTAAGCGAAAGGTATCGTCGGCATTGGCACTTACGCAGGGCTTAATAACCAGTTCATCGCAGGCAAATTCGCTAAACGCCTCGGTAATAGTGCTTTGATCAAAGCCGCAAAGCCAACGCGTGGGCAGCACAGGTACGCCAGCAGCTTCCAGATCTTTAAGATACTGTTTGTTTAGATTCCACATCATCAGTGACAACGAGTTCATCAATCGGGATTGCTGATCGATACGCTTCAGGCAGGCGACAAACTCTGTTTCATACTGTTGGTAATCCCAGGGGCTGCGCACAATAACTGCTTCATAGCTACTGTAATCCACTTCCGGCTGGTGCCAGGAAATCGTATCCACTTGATACCCCTGCTCGGCAAAAGGCGCCAGCAGCAGCTCGTCGTAAACAAAGAAATCCTGCAAATCGTCCATCGACAGAAACGCGAGCTTTTTCATAATCATTCCCAAGGTAATAACAGATTATATTTCGATGCGAAGACCTTGACCGGTTATGTCGATGCGTTTGGGTTTTTGAATACCAAAGGCCGCCATATCCAGATCGTCGAAGTCTAACAGCAGGATCACCGGCACTCGTTTACCTTCCAGACGCTTTATGCCATTAACCAGGCTATCGGATACTACCGCCTGATTATCCAGCACTTTGAGCTTATCCAACCGCGGCTCAATAAGGCGCAGTTGCGCCAGCTGATGGTGGTAGGCAATGCGCCCGGAAATCTCCGCTTTAGCTTGCAGCCGTTGACCATTTTGCTCTGCCAGTACGGTGACTTTCACGTTCACTTCATCTTCCAGTGGGTCAAGCTCAACAAAGGGGTCAGAGAAGGTAA
>JAYZXK010000139.1:0-6490 GCA_036141415.1 Pseudomonadota bacterium | reverse complement strand
CGACGTCACGCTCTTCATCCTGCCAACCTTCAGGCTCAATACGCCGCTGGGGCTTTTTGGCCTGACTGTTTTTGCGGATATTCCATAAGCCATGTGCCAGCACACCAAGGATAAAGAACCCACCCAGTAGCAACAATGACAAACGTAATTCTTCTTCCATCGACTTCTTTCGCCTTTAAATTTATGCGTCTACCATAGAGACGGCTTCATCGACATCCACGGCTACCATGCGTGACACGCCCGGTTCAGCCATGGTGACACCTGTCAGGTGACTCGCCATCTCCATCGCAATTTTATTATGTGATATGTATATAAACTGTACCGATTTCGACATTTCAGAAACCAGGTTACAGAAGCGTCCGACGTTAGCATCATCCAGTGGCGCATCCACTTCATCCAACAGGCAAAATGGCGCCGGATTAAGCCTGAAAATTGCAAACACCAATGATAATGCGGTTAAGGCTTTTTCTCCACCGCTAAGCAGATGAATTGTACTATTTTTCTTGCCCGGCGGACGGGCCATTATGGTCACGCCGGTCTCCAGTAAATCATCATCGGTTAGGGCAAGATAAGCCGAGCCCCCGCCAAATACCTTGGGAAAGAGCATTTTGAGATCTTCATTCACCTGCTCAAACGTCTGACTAAAGCGAGAGCGGGTTTCGCGATCAATTTTGCGTATAGCGTTTTGTAATGTTTCAAGGGCGTCATTAAGGTCGTCAAATTGCGTGTCCAGGTGCGCTTTGCGTTCTGCCTGAACGTCGTATTCTTCCACTGCCGCCAGGTTAACAGCTCCGAGCCGGCTAATGGCCGCGGTAGTCTGTTCAAGATCCCGTTGCCAGTTGGTCTCGCTGGTTTCGGCCGGCAGGGTTTCCAGTACCGCTTTTAGTGTGACCCCAATTTCGCTGAGTTGTTCCAGAATGGCCGTGCCCCGCACGCGGTAACCTTCAGCCTCGATTTTCAGGCTGTCGAGCTGCTCCTGCCGTTTGGCAATATCACCAACAATTGCCTGCTGGCCCTGCATAGCCTGATTGAGCAATTCTTCTGCATGTTCCAGATCCTGCTGTAAGCTGTAGCGCTGTTCTTCAAGCGCCGCTTTTTCGGCCAGCAGATCCTGCAGTTGCGCAGCTTGTTCGGTTTGAGGTTGATTGAGCGATTGTTGTTCTTGCTCTAACTGGGCGGCGCGCTGCCCGAGACTGGCAAGTTGCTGACTAATCCGCTGCTGTTGTGAATTCAACGATTGCTGCTTATTGCGGCTCTCCTGCAGTTTGAGGGCCATCTGATGCAGTTCACGGGTATTTTGCTCATACTGGCTACGCTGACTGCTAAGCTGCTGCTGGAGCGCCTGTTGCTGATCCTGCAGCCGCGCCTGGCGTTCGGCCTGTTCTGCCAGCTCCATTTCATAAGTTTCCAGCCCTTCATTGAGCATAGCCAGTTCGGTAGCTTCTTCTTCAAGCTGCTCTTGCTGGCGAGTCAGCTCATCATCCAGGCGTTCACGCTTTTGCGCTTCCTGGCGTTGTTGTTCGCTCAACCAGCTTAAACGCTGAGTCAGTTGCTGGCGCTGATTATTGCGTTCATTCAATCCGCCCTCACTGGCACTCACCTGCTCCCGCGCCTGTTCTATATTGTTCAGCGATTCACTTTCCTGTTCTTCAAGCGAAGCTAGCTGTGCTTCCTGAGCGGCGATAGTATCGTTGAGTTCCTCGATTTGTTCGGCACGCTGTAACACGCCCTGTTCGGTATCCTGCTCACCATAGCGAAACCAATCGGGGCCGAACCACTGGCCATCATAGGTAACAATCAGCTCACTGTCAGCAGCCTGTTGGCGCATCGCCAGTGCACTTTCGGCATCTTCAGCCACCAGTATCTGATTAAACTGATGGGGTACCCATTCATCTTCCAATAAGGCTGCTACACTGCCCGGCTGTTTATCACGCGTTAAGGCTGCCTGGCTGAAATACTTAAGGCCTGCGCTTAAACTGGCCTGATTTTCTGTCAGTGTTGAGAGGCTCTCGCCGCTCGCCAGTTGTGCATCACCAAGCTCACTGAGCACATGTTCAATAATGGCCGCAGCGCCTGGCTTTGGAGTTAACTGCTGCCACAGCGGCACCACGCCTTCAGGTTGAGGTCCGGTAGGGCTGGCAGCTTGTTGCAGGGTTTGTAGCGCCACGAGCCGGGATTGATTTTGCTGTAACTCAGCACGCATTGACTGAGTGTGTTGCCGCGCCTGCTCATGATGGTTCTGTGACTGTCCCAGTTTTTGTCTGGCGCTTTGTACCTTATCCTGCTGCTCAAGGATCTGTTCTGCCAGCATTTCCAGATCAAGCTGCAAATCGTCGATGGCCTGCTGATGGTCGGCCTGGGAAAATTCCTGTATTTCGCGTTCCAGCTCACCAATTCGTTGTTGTGTACGCATCTGCATTTGCAACAACGACTGCACTTTACTGTGGTGAGAGTGTACTTGCTGCTTTAGCTGATGATACTGCTGGTCGGTTTGCTGAAAATCGCGCTGATGCTGGTGTAATGCGGCCTCAGCCTGGTCACGCGTAACCTCTAACTGCTCACAGGCAGCTTGCTGAATCTCGTAAGCGGGCTCTAATTCCACAACCAGTTCCGCGTGTTCTTCAGCCTGTACAGTCAGTAACTCTTGTTCTTCATTCAGGGCCGCTTGCTGGGTCTGAATATCGCTTAGTTCGCTATCGATTTGCTTCAGACGCTGCTGATTATGCAGAGCTGACTGCTCCAGCCGGGAAATCGTGGCACTCACAGTGAATAAATTCTGCTGCAGGTGATCAAGCTTTTGCTTACAGTTTTGCTGCGTGTCACGGTATTTTTCGATACCGGCCTCATCGCCCCGCTGCCTCGCTCTGAGCGCTTC
The DNA here is from genome assembly GCA_036141415.1 of Pseudomonadota bacterium. GTDB lineage: Bacteria > Pseudomonadota > Gammaproteobacteria > Enterobacterales > Alteromonadaceae > Alteromonas. The sequence continues at coordinate 3,615 of JAYZXK010000139.1, read as the reverse complement.
AATATCGGTATCCAGTTGCTGCTGCGTTTGTTGCAGTTTTTGCAAATGGTCATCATGTTTGAGCCAGCGAATGGCGGCCAGTTCACTCTTTAACGTACGTTCCTGCGCTTTAAGAGTGGTATAACGCTTGGCTGCTGCTGCCTGACGCTGTAACTTTTCAAGCTGCCTGCCCAGCTCTCCGCGCACATCTTCCAGACGTTCGAGGTTGTCCTGGGTATGGCGAATACGGTTTTCCGTTTCCCGCCGCCGCTCCTTATATTTAGATATACCGGCCGCTTCTTCGATGAATACCCGCAATTCCTGAGGCTTCGACTCAATTAGCCGGGATATCATGCCCTGCTCAATAATGGCGTAACTGCGCGGGCCCAATCCCGTCCCTAAAAACAGATCGGTGACATCGCGGCGCCGGCATTTACTGCCATTTAAAAAATATGTGGAGATGGCGTCACGGGTAACAACGCGCTTAATCGACAATTCGTTATATTTAGCATATTCACCGGCGATCCGGCCACTGGAGTTATCAAACACCAGCTCAACACTGCACTGCCCTACGGGCTTACGGGCCGACGAACCATTAAATATTACGTCGGTCATGGCATCACCACGCAGGTTTTTGGCGGAGCTTTCCCCAAGCACCCAGCGCACCGCATCAATTACGTTAGACTTACCGCAACCATTCGGGCCTACAATGGCTGTCATATCGCCGGGAAAGGGGATCGTGGTGGGATCAACGAAGGATTTAAAACCGGCCAGGCGGATTTTCTTAAGACGCACAACACCACCACTCTGTTAAAAGAGCGTTATTGATAGCGATACCCGCTGTTCCTGTCGATAGCGTTGAACCTGGAATTCTCAATATGCGCACGCGTTGTTGTGGTTGTTATTATAAGTTGAATGTAACAAAGTTCATGAACTGTAACAATTATGAATTCACAGTGAGATCCCAGGGTTTTATACTGTGGGTGTTTGAAAATATGTCATTTTTTATCGCCCCCTCTGCAGATAAGGGCATATTCTTTTCACCAGACAGCAGGAGTTTTAATGGCACAACGCAGCGGTATCGGTTATTTCGGGCAAGGGTTTGATTTAATTACCACAAAAGGCTTAAAGCGCTTTGTGTTTATTCCTTTGATGATCAATCTGGTGTTATTTTCAGTGGCGTTTTATTTTCTGCTCGGCGAAATTCAGGCCGGTGTGGACTACCTCATCGGGTTTATTCCTGACTGGCTGGGCTGGCTGAAGACGTCCATCACTTTTTTACTCTGGCCGTTGGCGGTGATCAGTATTTTACTCAGCTTTGCACTGATGTTTGGTACCCTGGCCAACTGGATAGCCGCGCCTTTTAACGGCCTGCTGGCCGAAAAGGTTGAACGCCACCTCACCGGACAGTCACTGGGTGATGACGGCATAATGGCCATCATTAAAGATATTCCCCGCACACTGGGTCGGGAGATCACCAAACTTGTGTATTACCTGCCCCGCGCCATCGGCTTTTTGCTGTTATTTTTCTTTCTGCCGGTGATTGGCCAGATATTGTGGTTTTTATTCGGCGCCTGGATGATGGCCATCCAGTATTGCGACTACCCCTTTGATAACCACAAAGTGCCGTTTGGCGAAATGCGACAACGACTGGGCGATCGCAAGGGCCTCAGCTATTCATTTGGCATTGCCGTAAACGTGATGGCGATGATACCGATTGTGAATTTTCTGGTGATGCCGGTGGCCATTTGCGGTGCCACCGCCATGTGGGTCAACGAATACCGCTCAGACGTCCTCAGTCGGCGCTGATATTTTCTGCCATAGCATCTACCGCCGGGTCGGTTGTTAACCCGGTCCGCTGCTGGCGGAAAACATCCAGCCAGTATGACGCTTTCTGAGTATTGCCTGCCTGCTCATAATACTGAAACAGGTTCATGGCGATAGGACGTTGTGCCCTGGGGTTGTTCAGTAACGAACTCCAGATTGAAAGGTAAATAGGCGGGATATATTTAGCGTCGTGATTTTCCATAAAGGTGATCCGATCGCTGGGTTTAAAGCTCGCAACGCCAATGTTATTACAGGTACGCGCCGGATAAAGGGTGACCGGGAACTCGATAGACTGCCAGTATTCTATGTTACTCAGCGGCGCATAAGTCAGCGCGCCCAAAAACACCAGATTAGGCGCCGATTTGCGGGCGCAGTACTCTTTTGCAAAACTCCGTGTTAACGGATATTCGTCGACAAACCCGACGAAGTGCGCCAGCTCGTGAACAAATACGCTGTAGGTATCGCCAACATCGAGATACATCACGCCATTATTAACATTCGCCTTGCCCGACTTGGCCAGCACCACCGCATGGGTAAAACCGCGCTGTCTCACTACCGCCTCAAGCGCTTCAATGTTACAGCCCAGGCGTCCCTGGCCCTGCCAGTTTGCATCACATTTCAGTGACTCGCGGGCCAGCCAGATGGGCTTGTTAACGCACAAGGGTAAGGATTTAAGCCGTTTATCTGCTAAGAACTGCTGGTAAATGGTATTCGCCTGCACCATCTCAGCCAGTCCGGTAGCGAAAGGCTGGATTTGCTGCCGGCATTGCGGTGAATTACCGCTGGCTGGCTTAGCCGACAGGTCAGCGATAGACTCAGGCTGGTATTGTTGCAATACGGCTAACACACTCTCAGCCTGCTCATGTTGCTGCTCAGCCGCCTGCTTAAATAGTTCGTACCCTTCGTCTTCACGGCCTTGCTGCCAACGAATGTAGGCCAGCTGAAATGCACTTTGACTGTCGCGGCTGGCGGTTTTTTGCAGCCAGGGCTCGGCTTCACTTTGTTGTTCGTGCAGCAAATACCAGTCGGCAAGGGCTGTTTGCGCGACAAAATAGTCCTGCTCAGCGGCCGCTTTTAACCAGGTTTCGCGATGGGCAAAGTCATCCCGTGTGAGGGCATATTCGTATTGTGCTTCGGCCACCCCGCCGCGCGCCGCCAGGCGCACCAGTCGCTGGGTGATCCTCGGGTTGTCCTCTATCCGTGAAAGTGTCAGTGCTGCCGGTGAATAACCGGACTTGATGAGCATTTCCAGCCAGTACTGATTGCGGTTCTCCTCAGCAAACTCCAGCAGGCGCTGCTTAGCCGCCAGACTATTTTGCTGCACTGCCACCCATAGCAACGGCGCAGGCTTGTCGGCCTGATCGGCGTTATTGAGTAATTGGGAAGGCAAATGACCACTGTCTGCGGCGATGGTTAATGAGGTAAACACCGCCAGACAGGTTGCTCTGAAGAACATCATGAGTTAGTCGGTAACCGTGTTTTGCCTTAAGCGTTGCAGCTCCAAGCGGGCATAGCGGTGTTCAACGTACTCATAAACATTGGTGCTGAGGGCAAACTTAAAGTAATTAGAGGCCACGCCAGGCTGGTTGTTTTCCTCGTGATACTTACCCAGATAAAAATAAGCTTCACACAACCTGTCGGTCAGCTCTTTTTCACTGGTAATGCCGCTTAACAGCGAGTCGAGTAATTGTTTCTCGGTTTGATGCCCTAAAAACAAGTCCACCAGGCCAGTGGCCCAATGGCTGTCAGGCAGGTTTTCCCGGCGCTGACTGAGCTGTTGCTGAGCGGTTTGTGGAGCATACTCTGACT
>JAYZXK010000138.1:0-8950 GCA_036141415.1 Pseudomonadota bacterium | reverse complement strand
CGCAACATCATAGGCCACGGGCAGCGTATTGATCATATAATCGAGCTGACCGCGGTACTCGTTAAGCTTGTCGTTATCTTCAAGCACTATCACTTCCTTAGCGCCGAAGCCTTTAATATCGTTAACTTTATCTGGCGTTGTAGTAAAGGCATAGACGTCTGCGCCCTTGGCTACCGCCAGTTTCACGGCTAAGTGGCCTAACCCGCCAATGCCAGCCACCCCTACTTTGTCACCGGGTTTTAAATCGAATTTAAGGATGGGCGAATAGGTCGTCACGCCAGCACATAACAGCGGTGCCGCTTCCTCAAAACTAATGGCCTCATGAATATGTACGGCGAAATGATCGCGCACCACAATATTGGTGGCATAGCCGCCCTGAGTAATGCCAGTAGGAGCCCTTTCATCCGGGTGTCCATAGGTAAACTTGGTTTTTGGGCTGTATTGTTCACCGCGGTTTTCACTGGTGTCGCAATCTGAGCAACCATCTACCATACAGCCAACGCCAGCGCGATCGCCCACTTTAAATTTAGTCACGTTTTTACCCACCGCGGCCACCACACCGACAATTTCATGGCCAGGCACCTGAGGGTATTGCTGAGGCGCCCAGTGCCCTTTCATCTGGTGAATGTCTGAATGGCAGATACTGGCAAATTTAATATCAATCAGAATATCGTCATCGCCAACCGGGCGACGCTCAAACTCCCAGGGTTTGAGCACCCCGGACTCATCAAAGGCCGCGTAACCTTTAGACTTGATATTTTGCCCTGGCTTTGAGGAAACCGGCGCAGCAGACGACAGTGACGGAACCAGGCCAGATAGCATGATCCCTGCTCCAACCGCTGAAGAAGACTGGATAAACTTACGTCGGGAAGCGCCTTCTGGTGATATCTTTGCGGCGGCTACCGCATCGTGTTGATGATGATTTTTGCACATAGAAACTCCTCAGGCATGGGCCCGATATAAACAACGAGAAAGGTTCAGACTCCGGGTGGAGCCTGCATTCAGATAGTCAGTTAGTCTCTGACGATATCTTCAGACAGATAGATGTCATCGGTCACCGGCTCCTGCCAGTCAACGGCTTTACCATCCAGCGCCTCCTGTACCGCCACGTGTTGCATGGACTCGGTAGCCGTTGCGCCATGCCAGTGGCGACGGCCACAGTTGCACCAAATAATGTCTCCCGGGCGAATTTCGGTCTTCTTGCCGCCCTCACATTGGGTCCAGCCAACGCCTTTGGTGACTACCAGAGTTTGCCCCAGTGGATGGGTATGCCAGTTGGTTCTGGCTCCGGGTTCGAAATTGACAATGGCCGCCCCTACTCTGGCAGGCTCAGGCGCGTTAAACAGATTACTGATATACACATCACCTATAAAGCATTCGTCCGGGCCTTTAATCAGCTCCTGCTGGTCGGCGCGTTGAATCTTCATATCTTCATTGGTGTTAACATCGTCGCTCATACAAAACTCCTTAGGTATTGTCTGAATGTGTCAGGCAGTGCTCAACCGGTTAAATTGTGAGCGCCAGCTCTGGATAATGAAAGATTAAGGCGAATCAGCCAAAACATTAATACATAAAGCTGCCGGTTACTTGCCTAAACGTATGCCCATGAACCCTAAGTAAATTCTGTAGCAAAATTGCAACATTTACCGATCGTGGAGGTTTGATTACTTACAATAATTAAAACTAAAGCATTGATAAACATACGCCTTACCGGCCTGGCACAACGCTTGATAGAGCATAATGGCACTATACTTATTGAGAAAATGAAAAAAGATGTTCAATGCCATGCATTGATGTAGGAGTCGAAAAATGAAAAAGCCGTTAAACTTCGTTTCAGACGCTTTAAAAAAGCAAACCACAAGAACACTTTCTGTTGTTGCCCTGTCGTCCGCCATGGTCGCCTGTGGCGGTGGTGGCAGTGATAATCCCACCCCTGAACCAGACACAGCCTCTTTCAGCCTTGCCGTATCAGATGCCCCGGTAGATCAGGCTAACGCTGTTGTGGTGTACTTTAATACCGTGGAGCTTATTGGTCCTGACGGTCCGATTACCTTCGATGTGCGCGATGAAAACAACGATCCGCAGGCCATCGACCTGCTCAATTATCAGGGCGAAGCCTTTGTTACCATAGTGGATGCCACCGAAATCCCCATTGGGGCTTATACCCAGTTGCGCCTTGAAGTCACCGAAGACTCATACATTGAAATGGACAGCGGCACCTTTGAACTCAAAGTGCCCAGCAACGAGTTGAAGCTCGACGGCATTGAAGCCCTACCGGGTGTAGAAGCCGCTTATACCGTAGAATTTGATTTGCGTAAGAGCCTGGTAGATCCGGTGGGTCAGCCTAACACTATATTCTTAAAACCCCGTGGTGTGCGGTTGGTCGCAAACGACTCAGTGGGCACGTTACTCGGCACGGTTTCACCGGCGTTAATTGAAAGCGCGGCTTGTGCCGAAAAGATAGATATGAACAGCGGTAATGCCGTTTACATTTATGAAGGTGACACGCTGGACGAAACGCTGCTGGGCGATGATGCCGACGAACCAGCCAATGCCGATGAAATCTCGCCCTACACAGTGGCTAACGTCAATTACGATGAAGAGAGTGAGAGCTATGAATTTGTTGCTGGCTATCTGCCTGCCGGTCCTTATACGGTAGGCTTCAGCTGCCTGGCGTTGAACGACGAGCCAGAAACGGATGAGAATGCTGAGGTTTTCAGCTTCCAGGCCGTTGTCGAAACATCGGTAACAGCAACCGAACAAACCACTATCGACATTCAATAACCCTCAGACGGGCAAAGGACTGCCTGATTTACTCTGTCTCCACAGTAAGATATTGCGCCAGTACGGCATTCAGTTGCCCTAGGTCCAAAGGCTTCGACAAATAACCATCGAAGCCTACTTCGTGATAAAGCGCCGTATCTGCGGCCATGGCATTTGCGGTTACTGCAATAACTGGCAACTGTGGATAGCACTGCTTAATTTTTTTACAAGCTTCCACGCCATCCATCACCGGCATATGAATATCCATTAGCACCAAATCCGGACACTCTTTATTCACAAATTCAACCGCTTCCAGGCCGTTTTCAGCAAAATAAATGGTGGCTCTGGTGTCTGCCAGCATGGCTTCCATTACTGAGCGATTAATTTCGTTATCTTCGGCTACCAGGATCATTGCATGGCTTAAATCGAGTTCTTTATCATTTGTATCCGGCGTAGCGTCAAGCACATCTCCTGCTGCCTTAATTACGGGTAAGGTAACGATAAACCTGGACCCCTCACCCGGGGTACTGACCACCCGGATCTTGCCGTGCATTAAATGCACCAGTGACTGGGTAATGGCCATTCCCAGCCCCGTGCCGCCGTATTTACGGGTGGTGGAGGAATCAGCTTGTTCAAAGCGATCAAACAGCCGGGCAAGGGCGTCTTTGCTCATGCCCTGGCCGGTATCGGTAATACTGAACAGTAACTCATCACTGGCAGTGTCGCGGGCCGAGATAGTCACTTTTCCTTGCTCGGTGAATTTTATGGCGTTAGTGCCAATGTTCAGCAGCACCTGCCGTATTCGCACTGCATCACCAATCCACACATCATGATTTGCCTGATTCTCAAAGATCAACGCTACCGGCTTATTACCTGCTAACATCGACATATCCGATTGCAGTCCATCAAGCATGGTCGACAAACTAAAACGATGCGGGTCGATACTTATCTTACCCGCTTCAATTTTAGAGAAGTCGAGGATATCGTTAATAATCCGACTCAGATTGCGAGTGGAGTAAATTGCCTTATCCAGCAAACCACCGTGTTGCTCACCCGCATCGGAGCGACGGATCAGTTGCAGGGCACCGTAAATACCGTTTAACGGCGTACGGATTTCATGACTCATATTGGCCAGGAAGCTCGACTTGGCCTCATTGGCCTGCTCAGCCTGAAGCCGCGCCTCTTTTAATTCCTGCTCGCGTTTTAACTGCGGCGTGAGGTCGTAAGCTATCCCCAGGAAACCAAAGAGTTTGCCGTCTTCATCGAATAAACTGGTAGCACTGAGTCGTACCGGCACCCTGGAACCATCTTTGCGCACATAGGTCCAGTTGTTGATGTCTGTGTTGCCGTCTATGACTTTTTCCACGAACACATCGAAGCCGGGTTCAATCGGCCGACCGAGTTCTTCAGAAAGCTCTGCGGCCCGGGCTTCCATCTCTTCATATAAATGAAAAACAGCCGGAGTCTGCTTACCAATCATTTCATTGGCGCTATAGCCAATCAGCTTTTCTGCTGCCGGGTTAAACGCTGTTATCAGGCCCTTATTGTCGGTAGCAATCAGCGCATAACCGGCGCTTTCCAAAATCCGTCGCTGTAAGATATTCGCCTGGGCTATCTCATAGGTGCGGGCGGCCACTTCACCTTCCAGCTTTTCGTTGTTTAACTCCAGAGCGCGCTGGTTTGCCTCAGCCAGCTCCCGTTCGTATCGTTTTGCATCGGCGCGGCGGCTTAACACAATGTGGAGGCTGAAAATCACCAGCGCCAGACTGGTGACAATGGCCAGCGTATTATTGAACGCCTGTTGCCTGGAGGGTAAACGCAAACCATCAATAAAGGCCTGGTTTGGGGTTAGCGATAAACGCCAGTCGCGGCCGAATAGTTGTAAGGTTTGCTGAATTTTCAGGGCGTCGAGACTGCCATCCTGCTGACGCCCGAAGAACGTCAGGGCATCGCCTGCAGAGATATCATCGATGCTAAGCATCACGTCATCACGTAAACCACTTACCGAGGATAACACTTCATCTATCAGCAGCGGTGCGTAGCTCCAGCCCACCAACGCTTCCATCCGTGCATCATCCCCCTCTGGCACGTTGAGAGTATTGTACACCGGCTGCATAATTAAGAAGCCCTGCAAGCGCTTTTTATTTGCCTGCACCAGGGTGATGGGCGCCGTTAACTGAGTAGAATTGGATATTGCGGCTTTCTCGGCAGAGCGCCGACGCATGGTTTCAGAGCCAATATCCAGCCCGATAGCCTGCAGGTTCGCATGCTCGGGCATTATATATTGGATGATAAAATAACTGTTGGAATGAGGCGTTAACGTGCGTAGTTCAAATTGCTTATCCGGCCTGTCCAGTCTGGCCCTGGCCATGAATTCGGTAAAATCCGTTACCTCGACCCTGCGGATAAAGCCAAAGCCCCGGGCGCCCGGGTATTGCTGACTGTAATTCTGACTTTTGGCATAGGTTTGCACATAATCATAATCCAGATTATCGATACCCACTGCCACAATCGATGCTTTTAAGCTCGACAGCCCGTACGCATAAAGTGATACCCGATCATTTACCGCTTCGCTGATTTGCGCCAGTCGCCGTTCCAGGGCATCGGTGATCAGTTGGCCTCGCTGCGCTTCGTAACTTTTACCCACTTCGGTGGCATAGAGGTAGCCGATGACCAGGACTATCAGTGGTAACCACACAGACTTGCTGATACTGCTCTGGATGGATGCACGCCTTAAGTCTTTCACCGACATCGATTTATACTCAACAAAATTCAATACTCAGGATGCACCAGTATACAAAACCAGCTCTGAAAATATGCACCGTTCCTCCTATTAATTATATAAGCGATCTGAATCCGTGCATAAAAAAAAGCATGACCCAATGGATCATGCTTTTATAGTGCAGAATATGACCACAGCCAGGCTGTGGTATCTGTTAGAAAATATTCAGTTTAATTCTGCGGGTACCTTGTTCAGCAACTTCCTCACCTTGTGGGCCCATGTTATGCGCAGCATGAAACTTAGTGCCAATGGCATTAATCCGGTGCAGGAAACTAACTTCACCGTTGTAGGTTAACCCCACAGTATTATCCGGACGAACGCCATCTTCCGGTTGCATAACCCGGGCAAAAATGTCCGGTGTAGCAACAGAGAAATGAACCTCCTGGTCATACTCGCCCAAGGTCAACCACTGAATATCAGAGAAGTAACCTTTAAACTCGGGGAATTCCCAACTTTCGCCAGCAACGCCTTCGTTATACTCGTTTTCCCACACGGAATAAGAAACCCCTTCCATACGGTTTGCCCATACCCGGTAAGGACCATCGCCTAACCAGCGCTTGCGGGTAATGCTCTGTTGCGGATAGTTAAACGCGATGCCATGCAGAATATAGTTACCGTTCAGCTCGTATTCCACATCCAGTGATAAGTAACCCTCTGCACGTACAATCCACTGCAGTTGAGTAAACCCGGCTGGCGGATTAGCCACTGAAACCAACAAATCGTCACCTTCGTATTGCGTTGTTAACGAGGCATCAGACACCTGTTCGGAGGCATTTGGATCGTGCAGCTTCCAGGTTCCAATGCCGTTGTACTGACCCTGGTACCGGCTATTATCGGAACGTAGTAGTCGCGGGCCGTTTGACAGCGCTGCCTTGCCGGGCCTGGCGAAGGATTTCAGTAAGCCGGTGGAGGCGTCGAGGGCCAGAAATTTATCAGCTACTTTGATCACCAGTTCATTATCGTTTTGCACAATGATTTCAGGGCGCTGTTTCTTGACCTGGCTGGCAAACTCAGCAGTGGTCAGCGAATCGTTTGCGGCTGCATCCTGCACCGGCCATGTATCAGTCCAGACAGATTCCTTATGCTTGTTAAAGAATTCGACTTCCAACCAGCCTTGCTGCTGCCAGTTGTCGGGTAAGCTCAACTTAACAGTGCCAGAGGCATTAGGTTCAACAGACGGTAACGACTGGGTGCCGCTGGCAATGAGCTGCTTCTCGGGTGAGAAGGCCGTCGCTGGCGCATATAAACGCCACTGCAGACTGGTTTCTGACAGGTTAGTGAAGTCATACAGGTTGCTGACTTGCAGCTCGCCGTTAAAGTCGGCTGGTAATAACTCACCGTTTGGCAGGTTTTCTACCTGAACCGGCGCCCAGATTTCCTTAATGGTAAAGAAGCTGCCTTCTTTTTCGCCGTGTGGCCCTACAATACCGTCGGGAGCATGGTTGCCATCGGTATCGATTCGGTTGTTCTCGTCAGTTCGAATCAGTCCTTCATCTGCCAGTACCCAGAGGAAACCGCCGGCGCCAAAAGGCTGCGAGGTAATGAAATTCCAGAAGTCGCGTAAACCGGCACCATGGCCACCGTCGTATAACCCGTGTAAAAACTCAGTGGGGAAGAAAACCTCGTTTTGCGGACCTTTCGATAGCAGCTCAGCGTAGGTTGGATAATGATCGGTATCGATATTGCGGAACAGCTCCCAGGGATGCAGTACCGGACGGTTTTGCAGGTCGTAAATAGCGTAGTCGTCATCAACTTCGGTATTCCAGCCGCCTTCGTTACCATTGGCCCACATCAGAATACTGGGGTGTGCCTGATCGCGTTTGACTAACTGTGCTACCAGGCGACGAGCCGGTTCTGTATCCAGGATAGGCTGCTGCCAGGTGGTCAGTTCGTTGATCACATAAATCCCCATACGGTCGGCAGCTTCCAAGAAGTGCACATCCGGCGGGTAGTGCGACATACGCACTGCATTCATATTCATGCTTTTGATCAGTTCAATATCATCGACACTGATTTGTTTAGACGTTGTACGGCCGGTTTCCGGACGGAAACTGTGACGGTTAACCCCTTTTAAAATGATTTTTTCGCCATTCAGATACAATCCATCATGAGGGCGCAATTCAAACGTTCTGAAACCGAAGGTTTTATTCAGCGTATGCAGGGTGTCGGTACCAGCTTTCAGGGTAAAACGAACCTGATAAAGATTAGGATATTCCGCAGACCATAACTTTGGATTAGCAATGGCTGTGCTCACCACGGCCTTATTCTCTTGCAATGGTGCACTAAATGGTTTGCCTACTGGCTTACCATCCATATCAAGGATTTGTGCTTCAACGCCGGTTTCTGCACCGGTCAGACCTTCAAAATATACTTCAGCGTCGAACTGGCCGCTGGCCTTGGCATCCAAGCTTACCCAGTCGATATGTGATACAGGTAATGCCTGCAGGAAAACCTGACGGAAGATACCACCAAACACCCAGTAATCAGCCTGACGTTCAGCAGCTTCGATGCTCTTATCGGCCGAAATTTTATCGACTACCACTTTAATCTGGTTGGACTCGCCAAAGTTAAGATAAGGCGTGATGTCGTAACTAAACCGATAAAATCCGCCCTGGTGAGTAGGCCCCACCTGCTGGTCGTTAACGAACACCGTGGTATCGGTCATTACGCCATCGAACACCACTTTTACGGTGCGGTCCTGCCAGCTCGCCGGCACCTCAAAATCGCGACGATAGGTGCCCTGCTCATCATGTTTTTCGCGAATATGGCCGTAGTCGTAACCTCCAAAACCTTCGAGTTCCCAGTTAGACGGCACGGAAATTTTACTCCACTCGCCACAATTGCGCCCCTTGTCACAATAGAAATCCCATTCTACTGCGTCATCGCTGCCTGTACCGCTGAGCATCATGGTTTTGGTTGCTGCGCTGTCAGACGCTAGATCTGACTGACTGGAACAGGCCCCCATAATAAGTGCCAGCGCGCCGACCAAACCGGCCCGCCAAAGGCTGGTCCTGACCGGTGAGTCCGAGCTGATATCCTTTTTTCCAGTCGGCGCAAAAAAGGTATTCAGGCCGCTAAAATTGCCATTTATCATCCCGTTCTTCCTCCACGAGTTTTAAAAATTGTCGATAAAATCAAAAATGCCACCGGTGGCATTCCCTATCGTTTTGCGGGAATATTAATACAATATTACTTATTAATGTAGCAATTTCGTTAATGAAGTTGTAAATAGTTTTTATACCCTATGGCTATCAGTACTAATTTCAGCATAGCGCTAACGGATACTCGTTGAGTGATTTTTGATGAAGTGGGAACGTGGCGAGCGGTAATGATGAGTGACTGACTGAAATTCAATTTTGCGACCTAAACCGGTCAATCACCGCCAACGGGTATTTAAACTCTTAT
>JAYZXK010000137.1:0-3124 GCA_036141415.1 Pseudomonadota bacterium | reverse complement strand
AGTTTGCACGTAGCTAACGAAAGTGGCTAAACGAAAATAAGAGTGACAAGGACAATTAAAAATGCCTGACCAGCCATACAAACTGGCGTTGTCTCGCAGGCAGTTTATTCAGGGCAGCCTTGCCTGTGCTGCTTTATCAGGATGTTCAACAATGACGCAATTACCCCGGCAGACTTCACTGCGTATTCCGTTTTACTTGAACAGCCATTCCGGTTTTATTTGAACACCTCAGATCAACGCATCGTTGGCTAGTTGATTTTTACCTTAAGTGTTCAAGTGGCGTCAACGGTCGCCAGTGTTTTTCTCATTGATTCTCCCTTCAGTTTGATCCGGTGAGCGTTGTGCATCAGGCGGTCGAGGATGGCATCGGCCAGCGTGTTGTCACCGATGGATTGATACCATTGGTCGGTGGGTAACTGGCTGATGAGGATAGTTGAGCTGCTCCCGTGGCGATCATCCATGATTTCCATCAGGTCGTTACGCTGAGCCGCTTTTAGCGGCTCCAGTCCCCAGTCGTCCAGGATGAGCAAGTTGAGTTTAGCCAGGCTCTTTAGTTTTTTACTGTACGTACCATCCGCTTTGGCCTGGGTGAGTTCCATGAGCAGGCGACTCACCCGGTAGTATTTCACTGTGTAACCTTTCAGGCAGGCGGTGTTAGCGAGGGCACAGGCGATATAGGTTTTCCCGGTGCCGCACGGCCCGGTGAGTAACAGATTTTGTTGCCGTTGTAGCCAGTCGCATTGCAGTAGGCCTATCATCACACTTTTTTGCAGGCCGCGTGGATGCTGGTAGTCGATATCATGGGCGGTGGCCGCGAGTTTCAGTTGCGCCTGTTTGAGCAGGCGCTGTTGTTTACGGTTATCCCGCTCATGGATTTCCTGGTCGGTCAGCAGTTGCAGCCGTTCCGCGAAGCATAAGTCCTGATACTGGCCCGGTTGTTCCAGTTGCTGACTCAGGGCTTTAGCCATGCCGCTGAGTTTGAGTTGGTGCAGTTGTGAGAGTGTGGTGGTTAGCATAGGTTTTCTCCTTAGTGGAAGCTCTGTGGGCCACGGATGTTTTCGTGGTGTTGAGGGAGTGTCAGGGTGTCATGGCTGGATTCACTGATGAGCTTGTCCTGATTACTGTTTAAGATGTCTTTAAGCTGTTGCAGGCGATAGAGCTGATGCTGATTAGCCAGTTTGCAGGCCGTATTGAGCCGCTGCGGTGGATACTGACTGGCTAACCGCAATGCACCCAGACAGACGCGGAACGCCTGTTGAGGATGCGGTTTACGTTTAAGCTGGGCTTTCACCCAGATAAGCACGTCATCACCGATGTCCTTGGCCCAGTTCATCAGGCTGCCCTCACTGACTTTGTGGTAGTGCTGATGCTGCGCAGGCATGTGTTGCGGCGTGGTGGTAAAGCCGTAACGGTCATTGCGAGGATGGCTGGCCACACGTTTGCCCTGGAAGTAGATTTCTACCAAGCGTGGCTTTGCGTGGAGTTCTACCCGTTCACTCACCAGTTGATGCGGCACCGAGTACAAGTGATTCTCATACTGCACATGGTAATCGATGTTTACCTTAGCCTGGCGGATGTCGGTGTATTCATAGGCATGGCGCGGTAGCTGTTTTAAGGCGGGCTTATCCAGTTCGTCGAACCACTGCTGACGTGTGCCTGACATTTGTTTGAAGGGCTTGTTGTTTACCTCCGTCAGCAAGGCGTTGATGCACTGGTTTAACTCATGTAATGAGAAGAAGGTGTGATGGCGAAGCCGGGCTAATATCCATCGTTCGATGATTTGCACACCCACTTCGGCCTTGGCTTTATCTTTGGGTTTGTACGGTCTGGCAGGCACGATGGCCGTATCATAATGAGCCGCTAGTTGCTGATAGGCTGGGTTGATATCCGGGTCGCTTTTACAGGCTTTGGTCACCGCACTTTTTAAGTTATCCGGTACCACCATGGTGGGTACACCACCGAGATACTCAAACGCCCGCACATGGCTGCCCAGCCAGTCTTGTAAGCCCTGTGTCCAGGTCGCTTCAGCGTAGTAATAACTGCTCGCGCCCATGGCCGCGACGAAGATTTGCGCGTGTCGGATTTCGCCTGTTTGTGGATTCACGACAGGCATGGTTTGCCCCGCATAGTCCACGAACAATACTTCACCCGCCCGGTGATGCTGGCGCATCGAACGGCGCTGTTTCTTCAGCCAGTGCAGATAACGGTCGCAGAACTGGGAGTAACTGTAACAGCGATTGGGGTATTGCTGGGTGTATTCTTCCCACAGCAGCAATTTGGTCACGCCTTTACGGCTTAATTGCTTACGCAAGTCTGCCCAGTCCGGCTCTTGGAATCGCTTGGCATGGCGGGTATCGGCTTGCGGATAAAAGCGCCGGGCTAGCTGAGCATCATCCAGTTCATCTGGCAGCGGCCAGGATAGGTTCATGACCTTGGCTTTGCTGAGCAGCGTTTGAATGCTGCCGACACTGACTTTGGTGCTGCGATGAATCTCGCGGATACTCAATCCCGCCGAGAAATGCAGCCTTAAAACCTCTCTGATTTTACGCATTGTAATCCTTTTCAAACCTAACCCTCACTCGCCAACGAAAAGTCAGTGGTTAAGTTATCAAATTAATAGTGATTTCAATGCGTTGAAATGATTCCGGTGTACTTGAACACCGATTCCGGAAATCAGCCCAAAAGTGTACTAAATAAATCCGGAATCAGTGTTCAAATAATTCCAGAATAGGTGTTCAAGTGTTTCCGGAATCGCTGTTCAGATCCGGCCGGAATATGCACACTTATCAAGTGTTCGTTTAGCGCCATATTTAAGAATATTAATTTCTTCCACTAACGTACTTTGACAAATTTTGTCGGTATTTTTACTTAAAGCCTGTAGCACTGTCTCCCGATGTACTTTCTCTAAATCCGCCCCACTGAGTTCGCCTGTAGATTTGTTGATTTTGTTGCGAATGTTCTGCTCCACTAAAACGTTTTGCGGGTTGTCCGGATCAGATACCCACACCAGGCTTTCCTTTTCCGGTGCCGGGCCCGGTGGTGGCGAGGGGGGTTGTTCACCGTGGGTGATTTCGCAAACCGTCAATGTTTCTTTCAAGGCGGCGACACTAGCGTCGGTGACTTT
>JAYZXK010000136.1:0-3534 GCA_036141415.1 Pseudomonadota bacterium | reverse complement strand
TTTGTCGCATCCGGCAGATAGCGAATGAACATAATTTTTCACTGATGTGCCGGGACATGTCTGAGCTTTCGGTGTACGCCAAGGTAGATAATGTTGCCTTTCGGATGCTAAAAAATAACACACCGGGGCCTTACACCTTTGTGTTGAAAGCAACCCGCGAAGTGCCTAAGCGGTTACAGAATCCCAAGCGCCGTACTATCGGGATCCGGGTGCCGGACAACATTATTGCGCTGGCGTTGCTTGAAGAGCTGAATGAACCGCTCATGTCCACCTCGTTAATTCTGCCCGGGCAATCACTGGCAGAGTCAGATCCTGACGAAATTCGCGATAAGCTGGAAAAACAGGTAGGCCTGATTATTCATGGCGGCTATCTGGGTGAACAGCCCACTACAGTGATTGACCTGAGCGAAGGTGAACCTGTGGTAGTACGTGAAGGCAGCGGCGATGTGACGCCGTTTTTATAACACGGTAAATCAGACCTGATATGAGCAATAGCGACGAGCCAGCCTCAACCCTCGCCACACCAGTGCAGCAGCCGCTGCCACTGGCCTTTGTGAATGGCGAGGCGGTGATTGAAAAACCGGAGGATTTATATATTCCGCCGGAAGCGCTGGAGGTGATCCTGGAGTCTTTTGAGGGCCCGCTGGACCTGTTGCTGTATTTAATCCGCAAACAGAAATTTGATATTACTACTATGCCAGTAGCGGAAATTACCCGCCAGTACATGGAATATGTAGAGGTCATGCAAACCCTCAAGCTTGAACTCGCGGCCGAATATCTGTTGATGGCTGCCATTCTGGCGGAGATCAAATCTCGGTTATTACTGCCAAGTCGAAGTGATGAAGAAGACGACGAGGAAGACCCGAGAGCGGCACTGATCAGACGTTTGCAGGAATATGAACTCATAAAGCAAGCGGCGGAAGACCTCGATTTGCAGCCGCGCATGGAGCGCGATCTGTTCAGCGTCAGCGTTGAGCCATCGGCCGATATCCAGCCGGTGATAATTCAGCCGGACGTGTCGCTACAGGAGCTGGTACTGGCCTTCTCGGCTGCCATGCAGCGTGCTGCCGCATTTGAGCATCACCACATCGCCCCGGAAGCCCTCAGTACCCGGGAGCGTATGAGTAAAATTTTGCAGTTACTTAACGCCGAAGAGTATACGCCGATGGAAGCACTGTTTACCGCTGAAGAGGGGCGAGCCGGCGCGGTGGTAACCTTTCTGGCCATTTTAGAACTGGTTAAAGGGCAGAGTGTTAATCTGGTACAGGCCGGGCCGTTTGCCCGCATTCATGTGAAGTTAGGTAGTTTTGAAGCTCCATGAAAAAAATCAACAGTGAACAGCTTAAACAGCTTATCGAGGCAACTATCTTTGTCTCGGATCAACCGGTTTCCGTGGATAAATTAAAAAATACTGTACTGGCCGATTTCACCGTCAGTGATAAAGCGATACAATCAGCATTGTGCGCCCTGCAGCTTGATTATCGCCCGCGCGGTATTCAGCTGGTTGAGGTGGCCAGTGGTTACCGGTTTCAGTCACTGGATAGCCTTAGCCCCTGGCTGAGTCGTCTGTGGCAGGAAACCAGTCCCAAATATTCCCGGGCGATGTTAGAAACGCTTGCACTGATTGCCTATCGACAACCCATAACCCGGGGAGAGATAGAGCAGGTGCGTGGTGTGGCGGTTAGCAGCAACATTATTAAAACACTGACTGAACGTGAGTGGATAAAAGTGATTGGCCATAAGGAAGTACCTGGTCGGCCGGCACTGTATGCTACTACTAAACAATTTTTAGATTATTTTTCGCTGAAGTCACTCAGTGACTTACCTAATGCCGAGGATTTTATGGCCTCGCTTGATGCGACACAAAACGTAACTCACGTGTTGCATGATGAGCAGGCTTCTCAGGCACAAGGTGATAGCGACAACCAAAAAGAGTCAATACACTAATGACAGAGAAATTACAGAAGGTACTTGCCAACCATGGCATTGGCTCACGCCGTGAAATGGAACGCTGGATTGAGCAGGGCCGTATATCGGTGGATGGCACCGTGGCAAAACTGGGCGACCGGGTTGATGCAACAGCGCAAATTCGCGTCGACGGCCACATTTTATCGCGCAGTAATGAAGAGCCGGTATGCCGGGTACTGATGTATAACAAGCCGGAAGGCGAGTTATGCACCCGAATTGATCCTGAGGGCCGTAGTACCGTGTTTGACCGCCTGCCGGCAATCAGTCAGGGACGCTGGATAGCCGTAGGTCGATTAGATATCAACACCAGCGGTTTATTACTGTTTACCAACGATGGTGAGATGGCCAACCGCCTGATGCACCCCCGTTGCAAGATTGAACGTGAGTATGCCGTGCGAATCTTCGGTGAAGTGCCGCCAAAAGCGCTACAGGTGCTGAAAAAAGGCGTGAAGCTTGAAGATGGCATGGCTAAGTTTAATACCATAAAGCCTCGCCCGGCTAGCGATGAAGAGAGCATGAACAACTGGTTTAACGTTACCCTGGAAGAGGGCCGTAACCGTGAGGTTCGTCGTTTATGGGAGTCTCAGGATTGTCAGGTGAGCCGTTTGATCCGGGTTCGTTACGGGCCGGTAGAGCTGCAAAAACGCCTACCGCAGGGCGCCTGGGTGGAAGTGCCGTTGAGTGACGTGAATGCATTACGGCACATGGTACAGTTACCGGCTGAAAACGAAAGTATGGTTGATGAACGCCAGACTAAGCTTGACCATGCCCGTCTGAGTCGCATGCGTCGTTCAGTTAAAAAACACAAAATTCGTAAAGAGCGGGTTCACCAACGCCGTCAGTTCTAATCCTTCGGCCAGGCTAACCCTGTGTGCAACACATTTAGCGGTTAGCCTTATTGCGCCAGCAACTTTTCTATTTCCTGCTGAATTGATTCCGGACTGGTTTGCGGACCAAACCGGGTGATCGTGGCACGGTCTTTACTGATCAGGAACTTGGTAAAATTCCATTTGATAGCCTTGGTGCCAAACAGGCCTGGTGCCTGGGCTTTCAGATATTTAAATAACGGACTGGCAGCGGAACCATTCACCTCCCTTTTCTTCATTACCGGAAAAGTAACGCTGTAATTGAGACTGCAAAAAGACTGAATACTGGCATCGTCGCCGGGCTCCTGCTGACCAAACTGGTTGCAGGGAAAACCAAGTACAACCAGGCCCTGATCTGCATATTGCTGATGTAACGCCTCCAGCCCCTCGTACTGAGGCGTAAAGCCGCATTTACTGGCTGTGTTGACGACAAGCAGTACTTTGTTGTCAAAGGCCTGCATGGCAATATCTTCGCCTTGACTATTTTTAACGATTAATTCTGAGAATTGTTGCATTACATTGCTGAGCTCTTGTAGCGGACTTTTGAAGTCATAGTATCCGGAATTTCAAGCTTAACGTCACGTTCTAAAATAATCTCACCGGTTAGTTTTACGTTACTATCGATAAACAACGTCGGGGTTGAATGGTTGTCATTATTTTCCGGATCGTTATATATGATATCGCCTTCGATAACACTATT
>JAYZXK010000135.1:0-8290 GCA_036141415.1 Pseudomonadota bacterium | reverse complement strand
TGAAATCGCTACCGGAAGTGTTAAGCTTTAGCAAAACAAACACCGGTAGCGTAAATGACATCTCAACAAGAAAATAAACTAATACTTTGTGGTTGTGGCTGGCTGGGAGGTTATCTCGCCAGCCATTTTCGTTCTCAGATGACTATCTACGGAACCACCCGCAGTGAAGAAAAAGCCCGGGCATTAAGTCAGCAAGGTATTCAGGCCATCCCTTATTCGCTGGGTGATAACCCTCAGGATCTGCTTGCGGTAGCCCCCGACAGCACCTTTGTTCTTAATATTCCGCCGGGCAGACGCAATACCGATTTAAGCCAATTTACCTCAGCCATGCAGGAATTGATATCGGCGTTGTATAACCAGGCTCCGCCCAAACAGCTCATTTTTATCAGTACCACATCGGTTTATGGCGATCAGGAAGGTGATATCACCACCAGTACCGCGCCAGCCCCAAACACCGCCTCTGGCGAAGCCCATGTTGAGATTGAGCAATGGCTCCAAAACACTGCGCCGGACTCGGGCTACATATTGCGCCTGGCAGGTTTAACCGGGCCCGACCGGCATCCGGTAAAGACCCTGGCAGGCCGAACACTCAGCGGTGCAACTCAGGTAGTAAATCTGGTACATGTTGATGATGTGGTAAAGGTGATAGAGGCACTGTTAGTGCAAAAGCCCGCTAACAAGCTCTGGCATTTATGCAGCGATGAACACCCTATGCGCGGTGATTATTATCCGCAGATGGCAAAACGGCTGGGGTTACCAGCCGTTGAATTTAGTGACCAATTAACCAGCGCAAGCGTGCCTTCAGGTAAACATATTAACCCCGGGGCCACCCTTACCGGCCTGGGGATAACGCTTAATTACCCCACACCCTGGACAATGCAGCCGGCCTGATGGCCGGGCTAGCCTAGACTATCCAAACAGACTGACACCGAAATATTTCAGCGCCACGGTATTAACGAAGATCACCGCCAGGATAAGCGGAATAAACGTACCTACCGAGATATCCACGTAGCGTTCGACCCAGCTGCCTTTGTAGTTGGGGGCGCCAACCTGCAATGACTTGTTGAAGTTATGACGTTTCCAGCGATACATCACAAAAATACAGATCAGTAATCCGTTGAGTGGCAAAATCGTATCGTAAAACACGTCATACACCACGTCGAAGAAAGACTTATCCGCTCCCGCATAGGCGGTGAATGACGTCAGAGCCGGCACAAAGCCAAACGACAATGCACACAGAGCGGCGAAGATAACCAGCAGAGCGCCCAGTACTACCAGCGACTTGCGACGGCTGTAGTCTTTTTCATCCATCAACGCAGCCACAGGCACCTCAAAGATAGAGACCAGAGAGGTTATGGCGGCAAAGAAAACCAGCAGGAAGAATATGCTGGCCACGATACTGGCGCCGATAAATCCGATGCTGGTTTGCAGTGCCAGAAAAATCTGCGGCAAAAATGAGAAGATCATGCTAATTGATGACTCACTCAGCTCGGTAGGATCGGTATTCGGATTAAACGAGAATATCGCAGGCAGGATCATCAGACCGGCGGTAAACGCCACCGCGGTATCGGTGATAGCCACCAGCTTGGCCGAATTAGGAATGTCAGACTGGTTATCGATGTAACTACCATAGGTAATCATGATCCCCATACCCAGACTTAACGAGAAGAAAGCCTGCGACAGGGCGCCGTTGATAACCGAGGCATTAATTTTACTGAAATCCGGTACCAGATAAAAGCTCACACCAGCCATAGCGTTGTCGCGTGTCAGCACGAAAATCACCAGTAAAACCAGCATCACAAACAAGGTGGGCATGAGTAGCTTGGCCGCTTTTTCGATACCTTGCTTAACACCGCCCTGTAAGATGCCGTACATAATGCCCAGCACCGCAGCCATGTAGGCGAATATCACCGGCGAGTTGATAAAATTACCAAAGGTACTCGGATCGGCGAGTAACTCTAAATCGCCGGTCACCGCATAAAACAGGTAGCCAAATATCCATACCGTGATTACCAGATAAAACACGGCAATCATAAAGGGCGTAACAATGGATAACCAACCGGCTATCTTCCACTTTGCCGAGTTGCCGGTAAGATCAGAATAGGCTCCCAGCGGATCTTTCTTGGTATGCCGTCCCACCGACATTTCTGCCATCATTACCGGTAAACAAATAGCGAATACAAAAATGGCATACATCAGCAGGAATGCGCCGCCACCATTTTTTGCAGCGCCTACCGGAAATCCCACCAGGTTGCCAATACCTACCGCAGAGCCTGCGGCGGCCAGAATAAATCCAAGGCGCGATCCGAACTGTTCTCTGGTCCCGCTCATATAAGTTCCTCTTGTGATTTTTATTGTTGCTTTATTTCGGAACGGTGCGCACAACTTCTTTTATTGGTAATGACGGTTGGCTGCGTCCTGTCGTCCGATTTTTTCCAATTGGCATACTATCAATACCCTGTAAAAAAGTCTTGGGTTTCATCGGAAGCAATCAGCCAGCGGGCGGGTAACGCTGTACGCGCAACTTACCAGGGGATGGGTTTGTTGTCCCAGTCGAGGAAATAAGGACTGTGTTCTACTGTGCGTTGCTGAATCATGGCAACCAGTTGCTGCGCGGTAAATTCTGGCGTAAACAGTTTTTCAGGTTTTACGTTACGCTGAAAAGGCTCGGATAGCTGCGAGTCCACCGTGCCCGGATGATAGCAAATCAGACTGGTGTGTTTAGCACGCCTATTATATTCCACCGCAGCAGTTTTAACCAACATATTGAGCGCCGCCTTTGAGGCCCGGTACCCGTACCAGCCACCCAGGCCATTGTCTTCGATACTGCCTACCCGGGCACTCAGCACGGTTAAGGTTGAATGCTCAGAAGGAAAAAAGCCGACCAGCTGTTTTATCCACAGCATCGGCAGCACAGTATTGATGGCAAAATAATGCTGCAGCGCCTCAGGCGTGATGTCTTCGAGCCGTTTTTCCGGTTGTACTTCGCTGTCGTGCAATATACCAGTGGTACACACCACATGGTGAAACTGCATATCGTGTTGCTTACATTCTGCCAGCCAGTCTGCAATCGCCTGCTCATCCGTTGTGTCCAGCTGGACTGATTTGAGGTTGGCCTGCCCGTCGTCAATCTCCTGTGCCTGGCGTGACACCGCGTAAACGGTCGCCTGTGGAAATGCCTTATACATTTGCTGGGCAATGGCCTTACCGATAGCGCCGCTACTGCCAATCACTAATACATTCATGGTTTTTTAAGCTCACACTGCTGGCAACGTTTTTGCCCGGTTAATAAGTAGGATATGCGGTATCGGTGTTTGGCAAACCACAGGTAAAAGCGATCGGCCAGCGGCTTTACTAATGGCCAGCGCAATGGCGCATATAACCAGCCTTTCCCTACCAGCCGCCAGGCTTCGTAGGTAACATCCAGCCCAATAAGCATGGTGCCGTCGGCTCGCATGGCATGGATACGGTCGTTCAGGGCCTGCCAGTCGAGGTCGGGGTAACGCTGATGAAAGTCAGCCGCCATAATATCGACAAAGCCAAGTTTATTGTCCTGGTTAAGGCGCTTCAGGTGGCGCATTTCTATGGCACACAGCGGGCACCCGCCGTCATAGAATAGAGTAAGTTGTGGAGTGATAATTGTATTCATGCCTGCTTATACGCACAAATTTATCGCCTGGATGACTTGAAGATCACGCTTTGCGCCACCACACTTCATGCATAACAAAAACGCGGAGTTTTTTATGACAACCACAGCGACAGAAACCACAGCAACTGCCACCCTGGCCGGCGGCTGCTTCTGGTGTATCGAATCAGCCTTTAACCAGGTTCAGGGCATTAAACTGGCAACCTCAGGCTACGCCGGCGGCCACACCGATTCACCCAGCTATGAGGCCGTTTGTAAAGGTGATACCGGTCATGCAGAAGTGGTACAGCTGACTTACTATCCTGACCAAATTAGTTATCGGGAGATACTCGAAATCTTTTTTGCACTGCACGATCCAACCCAGTTAAACCGTCAGGGGAATGATGTGGGCACCCAGTATCGCAGTGCGGTGTTCTATCATGATGAAGAACAAAAGGCCGCAGCAGAAGCCATTATTCAGGAAATGACAGACGATAAGGTATGGCCGGATCCCATCGTGACCGAGGTAGTGCCGTTATCGAACTATTCGGCTGCAGAGGATTATCATCAGTCCTACTTTAAAAATAACCCGCAAAACCAATACTGCGCAATGGTTGTCGCGCCAAAACTGGCAAAATTTAAAAAGACCTTTGCCGAGCGCCTGCGCTAATCAATTCGGGCTGGTTAAAGCCAGCCCGCTAAATCTTTTTACCTAGTTAAACCAGCTGGCATCCAGCGGCATACTGAACAACAGCGGTGCCATACCCTCGTAGCGACTGCGGTTAGCCTCGCACTGCAAATTCTTCATGTAGTTGACCTTCCATGGATCGTTTACCAGCCACAGGGTGTCACCAATCACGGCCAGCCCTTCTATTGAAGCATTGTCCATGACTTCCTGTGCAGCGCAGTTCTCCGGGTCGCCACCAGGCGCGGTAAATTGCAGGGCGATTTTGCGGGTGGGCTTTTCAGCAGCCGTATCAATTACCCACAACTCGTTATCATTACGAGCAGCGGCAAGTAAAAAGCCGCTGGCTGCACCAGCAGGCTTATAATATTCCAACCCGTTGATGGGATGGCGACCACTGTCGAATGCTGGAACCTGCAGGCCCGGATCGGTGACTACGGCAAAATCAGTGCTGTCCCAGAAGCTATCATCCAGGGTCACCGAGAACACTCTGGGGTTGCCGGCATTATCGCGCTCAAGAGCCAGGTACAATGTGCGGTTCTGGCCCAGTGCCATGCCTTCAATCCCATCATTAGGAAAGTCTCCCACCGCATACTCGAGCGGAAACTGCAGAGGGCGCACATGAGTCATGGTAGCGTTGCCGCTATCGTGCTTTTCAATACGCACTAGTAATGTAGGGTAATCGGTTGAGCCGGTTGCCTCATAGCGCTGCTGGCAGCGGTCAGACAGGGCACCGGTGCGCGTGGCATCCTCAGTAACGGTGTAAAACACATTGGGCTGTTCGGGATCGGCCACCAGCGCTTCTAAGTCAGGCTCATCTGCCAGATACTGAGAGAAACAGCTGCGGCGAACACGGCTTGCCATGCCCATATCGTCCGGGCGGGGCGCCAGTGTGGCACTGGCAGGATCGATTTTGTGTAAACGGCGGCGCTGGTACTCTTTAGCGCTGCCATCGGAAATAGTGTAAAGCATTCCATCAACATGGGTCAGGCCGGAGGTTTGCGGATCCAGCATAACACCACCGGCGGCCTCCATAATCCAGGCACCGGCGAGCACATGCTCCTGCGGCGCTGCTTTTAATTCATTAGTGGTTTCGTTAGGTTGCTTGTCGTTACTGCAGGCACTCAATAAACCGGCGGCTAACAGGCTTAAAAACCAGGCTGATTTCATTGTCAGGTCCAATCCATAGTCATTTTGCGCTTATCGTCGCTTACTGACTCACCGTGGTCAAGGCCGTTGAGCAAACGCCCTGAGCCGTTGAGCGCACTTGCCTGAAGCCAACCAGCACCGTATAGTCTGGCAGTAACTACTACAGGAGCTGTTTTGACCTCATCACCCCTTCCTATTGTTATCGCCGGGCCTATTTTAAGGCATACGCAACAGGCTGGATTTACCTTATGGCTGGTTACCTCAGAACCGGCCGATATTGATGTATCCCTTTATCAGGCGCAGCAGGCACAAAACAGTAACACTACCGACCGCGTTATGCAGGTGGGTGAAAAAGCTTTTATTCACGTACTGACCTGCTCACCGCAAACGCCGCTGGCGGCAAACACGCTGTATCATTACCAGCTTAATTTTAATCACACTGAGCAACAGCAACGCTGGCAAAGCGAGTTACCTTCGCTGTGCTACCCGGGCCAGAATGACCTGCATTTTCGCGTACCCGCAGCGTTATCCAATGTGCTGCATGGCAGTTGTCGCAAACCTCATCACCCGTCAGAAGACAGTCTGGTGAGAGTTGATGATCTCATTCATCAGGAGTGTGAGGGCGGCGCGCAAAGACCAGACCTGCTGCTAATGACCGGCGATCAAATCTACGCTGATGACGTAGCCGGCCCCATGCTGCAGGCGATAATGCAAACCATCAGCCGACTGGGGTTATTTCATGAAGATCTCGATGAGGCAATTGTAGATTCCACAGCCCAGCTTGAAGGTCACCCGTACTGTTATTATCACCGCCAGCAAATTCTGCCTCAGGTAGCCACCAATACGGCGTTATCCAAACTCTTCTTTGGCGCCAAGAAAAAGCCGGTGTTTACTTCGGTTAACGCGCAGAACCACCTGATTGGGCTGGCCGAAGTGATTGCTATGTATTTATTGGTGTGGTCGGAATCGCTGTGGGCCGATATCTCGTTTGATGCCGATGAGGTCGACCCGGACCATCAGGCCTTATTTAACCGCGAAGCTGACATTATTGAGCAGTTCAGCCAATCCCTCGGGCAGGTTCGCCGGGCGCTGGCGCACATTCCTACCTACATGATATTTGACGATCACGATGTCACCGACGACTGGAACCTGACCCGCGGCTGGGAGCAGGAGGTGTACGGTCATCCGTTATCCCGTCGAATGGTGGGCAATGCGCTGGCAGGTTACTGGCTTTGTCAGGGCTGGGCAAATCAACCCGATAGGTTTACCGCTATCGAAAAACTCGCCAACGAGAACTTTAGCGCTAAAGGCATGATGAACCACCCTGCTTTCATCGACGCGTTATTCGACTGGGAACAGTGGCATTACCAGCTGGACACCCAGCCTCCGGTACATGTACTGGATACCCGAACCCGACGTTGGCGCAGTGAATCCAGTCTCAATAAACCGTCGGGTCTGATGGACTGGGAAGCCTTGTGTGAGTTTCAGCACCAGCTTATCGGTCAGGATGCCGTTATCGTTGTCTCCGCCGCGCCCATATACGGCGTAAAGTTTATCGAGGTCATTCAGAAGCTGTTTACACTCGCCGGCAAAGCGTTAACCGTCGATGCGGAAAACTGGATGGCCCATAAAGGCACTGCCAGTGTTATTCTGAATATATTCAGACACTACAAGACACCGCCGCACTTTATTATTTTGTCGGGCGATGTGCATTATTCCTTTGTTTACGATGTGCGTTTGCGGTTCAGGCGCAACAGCCCTGAAATCACACAGTTTACCTGTAGTGGCATTAAAAACACCTTTCCGAATACGCTGATCCGCTGGCTCGACCGTTTCAACCAGTGGTTTTACAGCACCCGCTCTCCGCTCAACATCTTCACCCGACGACGCAATATGTCGGTGCACGACCGCCATCCCGACAGCAACGACAGTATCGCATTGCTTAATCAGTCGGCCATTGGCCAGATGCTGATTGATCCTGATGTTGAAAATGTTCGTTGTATTGCCTTGTGTAGTAATGGTGACACGGTAGAATTCCCCCCGGAACTGTCGGATGACGAAACACCAGCAAGAGAGCAGTAAATGAGTGATACCGGATTAAAAATTGGCCTGTTTTATGGCTCAACCACCTGTTATACGGAAATGGCGGCTGAAAAAATTCAGGACCAGCTGAATGCGTTATTCGGCGAACCGGTTGTGGAGCTGCATAACATACAGGATGTATCACTGAGTCAGACTGCCGGTTACGACATTTTAATTCTGGGTATTTCAACCTGGGACTTTGGTGAACTGCAGGAAGACTGGGAGTCCAGCTGGGACGACGTTCACCAGCTCGATCTAGCGGGCAAAATTGTTGCTCTGTATGGTTTGGGCGATCAGCTGGGCTATGCAGACTGGTTTCAGGATGCGCTGGGAATGCTACACGACGCCATCGCACCAGCAGGATGTCAGTTTATTGGTTACTGGCCCAATCAGGGCTATGAGTTTGCCCAGTCCAAAGCGCTTACCGAAGATGGCTCCCATTTTGTGGGACTGTCGCTGGATGACGAGAACCAATATGACCAAACCGATGACAGGATCCTTTCCTGGTGTACCCAACTGGTAACCGAACTCAGTGAGCTCTGAGGGTAAAAGTCCTCCTCCTGCCGGACGACTTCACCAACAGTACTACCGCAACGGTCAGAGCCATCGTGATGGTGCCGATGTGTCTTTTCAGGATATTCGCCGTCTGTTTGGTTTTCAGTCTATTACGGTGGGCCGCTGGGTAACTGCCGCAGAACAACAAATAGCTGCAAACCTGTTTTTCGATGCATTGTATGACCTGATTGATA
>JAYZXK010000134.1:0-3554 GCA_036141415.1 Pseudomonadota bacterium | reverse complement strand
AGGTCGAAGCGTTATCAGAGGAATTACAAAAACTCGATACCCATGAACTTACCCAGGACAGACTCCATGAAGTCATTGATGACATTCAGCTCGGTGTAGTGAAAATTCATCAGTCTATTAATAGTCAGTACTTTTAAAATCCCCCTAACGGGCTGGTGCTTGTGCCGCCAGCCCTGATGCTCATCTCTATTTCCCGGCCCGGATAGCTCTAATGAAGCTGTCTTTTTCTAAGAAGCCAAACTAAACTTATAAAAAGTCATAATATCAGTCGGCTTCGGGTGTGTAATTTAAAGCGTTTTATCGACTCTTATATTCGTTCATTGCTGGTAATGGTGATGGGAGGATATTTAGCTGCCGTATCAGCAAATGAACAGCAAATCCAACCAGAAACACTGCGAATACCTGCACAAATAACGAAAGAAAATCAAACCTACACCTATTTTGTTAACGTTTTAAAACTGGTGCTGGAAACTACCAGTCACCACAAGACGGCAATTAAGGTGATACCTGATCCGTTGAATGCTAACCAAGACCGGTTATTACGACAGGTAAAAGAGGGCTCAACTGACGTTATCTGGGCCGTGACTACTGAAAAACGCGAACGCGAATATTTAGCTGTTTATTTTCCGGTAGCGCGTGGATTGTTCGGCTACCGGGTATTTCTGATACACCCGGATAACCGCGCACTCTTTGTAAACAAATCGCCCGCGGCACTCAAACAAGATTTGTCTGTGCAGGGGATAGGCTGGCCTGACAGTGAGATAATGCGCTTTAATGGTTACCGTGTTGAAGAGGTGCCAACCACCATGATGTTTAAATTAATCGAGTCTAAAATGGCCGACTTCTTTCCCCGATCAGTAATAGAAATAGAAAATGAACTGTCAAACCAGTCTTCTAATCAGCTGGCTGCTGAACCTTCGATCGCATTTTATTATCCATCACCTGCGTATTTTTTTGTGAACAAACAAAACAAAAAGTTAGCGCAACGTATAAAACAAGGTCTTGATAAAGCGTTAGCCAACGGCAGATTGTTGCAGCTCTATACTCAGCAACCCTTTGCAAACTCAGCCAACACAATGCTCTTTGGCAGGCGAGTCATTCAATTAAAAAACCCACTTCTTAGCCCGCAATCCAGGCAAACGCTAAAGCGTTACAACGCCTTCTTGTTAAAAAAATAACATCCTATTTATCAATGCCATAAGCAAGTTATTGTATTTTCAACTTCCATTTATAGACGACCGGTCTATAATAAATAGACGATCGGTCTAAAATTAATAAGCTAATGCAACAGAATCGCCGGGGCAGACCCCCTAAATCAGCCAGAAACTTTGACGACACCAAAGAAGCCTTGCTCCTTGCTGGCATGGCAATACTCACTGAGCGGGGATTTAACACCGTTGGTATCGACATGATCCTAAAACGTGTAGGTGTGCCTAAGGGCTCGTTTTATCACTACTTTAAAAACAAAGACGATTTTGGTTTGCAGGTCATTGAGCGTTACGACCAGTATTTCTGCGCCAAGCTAAGGCGATGCCTGGCTTCTCATCCGTCACAACCACTTACCGGCGTTGCGACCTTTGTTCAGGAAGCTATCGCTGGCATGGAGAAATACCGCTTTAGTCGCGGCTGCCTGATTGGCAATTTCGGGCAGGAAATGCCCATTCTGGCGGAGTCATTCAAGCAACCGCTGGCTCAGTGTTTAAAAAACTGGACGTCTATGCTGGCGCATAACCTGGAGCAGGCAAAGGTGCTCGGTTTAATTCATCAGGAGACTGACTGTCTGCAGCAGGCGGAGTTTTTCTGGATTGGCTGGGAAGGCGCCATTCTCACCGCCAAGGTAATGCAGTCCAGCTCACCAATGCAAAAATTTGCCGATGGTTTTATCCATCAACTTACGATCAAGTGTTAACCCCGGAGGGCACAATGTTTAAAGCGATTTATATTAATAAAGACGACCAGGACTACAGCGCACAAATTAGCGAACTCGATGAGTCGGCATTACCGGATGAAGATGTGTTGATAGCGGTGGAGTACAGTACGTTAAACTACAAGGATGCGCTGGGGATCACTGGTAAAAGCCCGGTAGTCAGACAATTCCCCATGGTAGCGGGTATTGATTTGGCGGGAACAGTACTGGACAGTCACTCAGAAAGTTTTTCTGCCGGTGATAAGGTGCTGGTAAACGGCTGGGGCCTGGGCGAACAGTATTGGGGTGGTTTAGCCCAAAAAGCCCGCATCAATGCTGATTTTGTACAAAAGATGCCTGCCGGTTTATCCAGTCGGCATGCTATGGCTGTGGGTACTGCCGGCTATACTGCCATGCTGTGCGTAATGGCGCTTGAGTCCCAGGGCGTAACACCCGATAAAGGAGAGGTATTGGTTACCGGTGCCAATGGTGGTGTGGGCACAACAGCTATCGCCATTCTCGCGAATCTTGGGTATGACGTGGTTGCCTCCACCGGCCGCCTGGAACAGGCAGATACGTTAAAAGCCCTGGGTGCTAAAGAAGTCATCGATCGTTCCACACTTAGCGAGCCTGGTCGCCCACTGGCAAAAGAACGCTGGGCCGGCGTAGTCGACTCTGTAGGAAGTCACACCCTGGCGAATGCCTGTGCCGCCACCCAGTCTGAAGGAGCGGTTGCAGCTTGTGGGCTGGCTCAGGGCATGGATTTCCCGGCTACCGTAGCGCCATTTATTCTGCGTGGTGTAAAACTGTTGGGGGTTAATAGTGTGACACAGCCCATGGCGGTTCGTGAAAAGGCCTGGGCAAGGGTGATTAAAGATTTACCTGAATCCAGCCTGTCGACCATTACTCAACAGGTCTCCTTAGCCGAAGCGCTTGAAGTTGCACCGCAGTTTTTGTCGGGTCAGGTGCAGGGGCGTATTGTTGTGGACGTTAATGCCTGATGAATTTGTGAGCTCCTCTTAAGATAGGGGAGCTTGATTTTCCTTTCAGCTGAATGAAGCCTGTTATCCCATTTGCTTAATTCGTATGTTAAACCCGCAACTGCCGGCCAGCCCAACCCCGGATAAATTATTCCTTAAGAATACCTTAATTGCTTTACCTTTGATTATGCTTATTAGCTAAGAATAAAAATCGACCAAGATTGCTATTGTACTCTCAGAACGCAGACATTTCGGATGGTCATGTGTCAGTGAACTGACTTTGCCAGGCGTTTCGATAAGCATCTGTTGACTATAAATTAACCTCAAAAGGTTACGCGTAACGGCTATCTGGCTATTTTACAGACTCTTTCGAGCAATATACGTACATTGGTGCGCAGCATCAGAAGATCAAACCAAATGAATTGCATGGCAGTGAAACAATTGTTTCATCAGCGTTGTTAGCTCAGACAAGACTATTATTGAGGAATGTCCAGGGATATTTAAACACTGAGAAAGCGCAATCGCCTTGCTGATTGGTATTATGTGGTTGATGAAAATTATTTATCCTGGCTAATAATATTTTCAACTCTGAATGTCTTTGGTAGATTGGAAGACAAAGCGCATAATCGCGCCGTTTTAAATTACTGGTTACCGCCTTTATGCAATTT